>JBAPWU010000372.1:0-1941 GCA_049283855.1 Kineosporiaceae bacterium | reverse complement strand
GCCCAAAGGTGCACCGGACGGCGCGCCCAAGGAGGCACCGGACGGCGCGCCCAAGGGTGCACCGACCGGCGCTGCGAGCGGTGTTCCGAACGGGGCGGCGGCAGTCCCGGCGAGCACCGCCGCGGCGCCCCCGGCAGAGGCGGTGGCCGAAATGGCGGCGGCGATCGCCTCCGGACTGCTCACCTCGGCGATCGTCGGCCTGGCAGCGGGAGCGCTCTGGCCCAGCAGGTCCGCGACGGCGGCGGCCAGGGAGTCCGGGGGAGCGGCGCGGGTGGGCGGCGGCGCGCTCTCGGGGAAGCCTTCGGCGGCGTGGCCGAGCGAGGATCCGTAGGGGATCTGCACCGGCACCGCGGTCTTGCCCCGCGCGGCGCGGCGCGGCTTGGCGACCACTGCAGCCCCCACGGTCTTGGCTCCGCGCGGCGCCGGGGTGCGGTTCAACGCGATCCCGAACAGCGGGGTGCCTAGGTGGCGCAACTCGTCCACCGCGGCGCCGACCTGCGCGGCGGTGGTCTTGCCGCAGCGGACGACCAGGAGCGCCCCGTCGGCGAGCCGGGCCAGGGTGGCGCCGTCCGCGACAGTGGTCAGTGGTGGCGAGTCGATGATCACCGTGAGGCCATGGTCGCCCAGCGCGGCCACCAGCGACGCCATCCGCGGGGAGCCGAGCAGGTCACCGGGGTTGGCCACGCCCGGCCCGGCGGTGATCACGCGCAGGCCGATGCCGGGACTCCATTGACGCATCGCCTGGGCGAGGGATGCCGAGCCGGTGAGCAGTGAGCTGAGCCCGGCGCCCTCGGTCAGGTTCAGCATCGACGCGACGGCCGGGGAGCGCAGGTCGGCGTCGATCAGCACCACGTCGAGGCCGCCGTGGGCCAGGGCGAGGGCGAGGTTGCAGGCGGTCGCCGTACGGCCCTCGCCGCTCACGGCACTGGTCACCACGAGGTTGCCCAGGCTGCGTCCGGCCGGGGCGTGGCTCAGGTGCGAGCGCAGCCGGCGGAACGCCTCGGTGTGCGCGGTCGAGGCCTCCTCACCGGTGAAGCTGGCCAGCGCGGGGGAGTTCTCGGGGATCTCGGCCAGCACCGGGATGCCGGTGCGTTCGCTCACCTCGGCGCGGCTGCGCAGCTTGCGGTCGAACAGCTCCTGCCAGGTGAGCGCGAGCAGGACCAGCACGGCGCCGCCGAGCAGGCCGTAGAGCATGGCCAGCAACCGGTTCGGCGACACCGGGTCGTGCGCGAGGACGGCCTTCGAGGTCACCCGCACGGTGATCGGCGCGGGCGTGACCTCGGGGCCCTCGGTCACCGCGTCGTTGCCGTCGGAGGGGGTCTCCAGCTTCTGCACCACGATCGGCAGGTGTTCGCCCACCTTCTGGGCGATGTCGCGGGCGTTCGCGGCGACCTGGTCGCGGGCGCGGACGTCGATCAGAACGGTGCCCGGCTCGTTGCTGGCCCGGATGCGGGTGGCCAGGTCGGCGGTGGTGATTGGCAGCTTGAGGTCGGTGATGACCTGCTTCAGCACCTCCTCGGAGGTGGCCAGACGGGCGTAGCTGCGCACCCGGTCGGACGCCGAGCCGGCGTCGGGCGCAAGCTGGCCGTCGGCGGTGCGCGCGGTGGTGGTGACGAACAGCTGGGTGGTCGACTCGTAGAGCGTGGGCATCAGGAAGGTCGAGCCGAGCGCTGCGGCGGCCCCCAGACCGGCGCCGAGGGATATTGTGATCCGCCGCTGGCGGTAGCTGCGCACGAGCTGGGCCAGGCTCACGACCACCCTCTCGCGGCTCGGGACCTACCGGCGGCACCGGACGATCACCATGACAGTTCACCGTAGGTTATCGAACAGGCACGTTAAGTGTGCGACGCCGCGCACGCCAACCTCGGCGTGGCGCGCCCGTCTCCGGCCGAATGGCCCCGGCCGAGGTGGGGGCGCGCGCAGTAGCGTCGTGGTGAGGGC
>JBAPWU010000371.1:0-2222 GCA_049283855.1 Kineosporiaceae bacterium | reverse complement strand
CTCCAGCCGGGCCCCCTCGGTTCCCGGCGGGCCCGCGCGGCAGCCCATGCCGCCGCCCACGGCCTGGGCGCCGCGATCGGCTGGACCGGCGCCGGCACCTGGGCCGAGCCACCTCCGCCCCTGGACCAGGCGGTGTCCGCCGTGGTGCTCGAGATCGGGATCCATCCCGGGACCGGCGTGACCGCGGCCCGGATCCGGGTGATCAACCTCGGGTGGGAGAAGGTCTCGGTCACCGCACCCGGTGCGGTCGCCGGGGCGCAATGGTCGGGACTCGCGGCACGGCCGACCGGGCTCGACCCTGCGGAGTCGACCGTGCCCGGCGGCACGAGCCGGGACTTCACCGCCCCGCTGACGGTCAGCTGCACCTCTCCGCTGCCGCTCGGCCTCGACCCTCTGATCGCGACCCGTAGCGACGGGCAGACCCGGTCCATCCCACTCCGGGGCGCCGCCGTCGAGCTCGACCGGCTGTGCGCGACCGGACCGGCCCGCGGGGTGCTGCGGATCACGGACATCGGCCGGGACGGCCCGCGGATGCAGGTCAGGCTGACCGTGCCGGGTGGGCGCAGTATCCGGGTGGTCGGGATCGAGGTCGGCGGCCTGGCCCTGACCGGGAGGCCGCTGCCGGCTCAGGTGGACGGGCAGGTACGCAGCATCTGGCTGGACCCGCCGAGGAGCTGCCCCGCCTCCTGGCGGACCCTCGGCGCCCCGCGCGCACTGGACGTGATCATCGAGGACCCGTTCGACCAGAGCGCGGGGTCGACCCGCACCCGGATCAGCCTGGTGACCGGGGACGATCTCGCCTCCTGGCTGCTGGACGCGGGGTGTCCCGGTGATGGCTGAGCCGATGCCCGGGCCGGGCCGGATCCCGGGGACCTCCTCCACCGACCACCCCCGCACAGCGGTGCGGCGCCGCCCGCTGGTCGCCGCGCTGCTCGGGCTGGTCCTGGTCGGGCTGGCCATCGGGTCGGCCGCCCGGTCCGGCGTGGAACGCACCCCCCTGATCCCCCCGGGCGTGCTCGCCACCGCCCGGCTGCTCGACGTCACGCTCGACCCGCGACCGCGGGTGCAGTACGAGGTGATCGTGGACAACCACGGCACCGCACCGGTACTGGTCACCGCGATCGCCGTCCATCAGGGGGACCGGACGCCGCAGGTCTCCTCCTACCGGCAGGCCGTGCCCGCGTCCGGAACGGCCGTCGTCCCGGTGACGTCCGCGCTGACCTGCGGAGGCGGCCGTGACCAGGAGGTCGAACTGCGCCTGGTCGTGCACACCGGCGAGCGACCCGAGGACTCCGAGGGTGCGGTGCTCGCCGCCGTCCCGACCGGGGCGGCCATCGGGGCGGGACCGTGCGCGCTCGCAGCGACCCGGCTCCCGCAGGGCTGGTCGCGGACCGCCGTGGCCCAGTCCGTCGACCTGCGCGCGGACGGCGCCACGCTCACCGTGAGCGGGCTGACCACCCCCGGCCCGGTCCTCGCCGTCCGGGCCGACGCCTGGTCGTTCGCCCTGACCGGACCGAGCGGGGTGAGCCCGCAGGGGACGGTGACCCTACGCCTGGGAAAGCCGGAGAGCGCCTGCTGGGAGTGGCTCTATCAGACCACCGTCCCGGCGGGCCTCGAACTGGTCCAGCTCGATCAGGTGACGTACCTGCCGATCGGTCCCCGGCTGTCCCGGTGGCTGCTGAACGCCTATGGCGCCGCCTGCTCCTGACCCCGCTCCTGGCCACGCTCCCGACCACTCTCCTGGGCCAGCCGACCGGCCAGGACGGCGTCGCAGACAGCCCGCCCCTCGGCCACGCCGTCGGTCATGGCCCGGGCGAAGGTGGTCAGCCAGGCACGCACTCCCTCGGGTCCCTCGGTGGCGTACCGGGCCAGGGTCAGGGGGTAGACGGGGCCCATCGCGAGCAGCCCGGCCTCCCATACCGCCACCCCGGTGCTGTCCACCCCGCGGCCGACCAGGATCGAGCGGCACAGCGCCCGGGCCACCACGGCATTGCCGGACACGAATGGCCGGGCCACGGCCACCTCGGCATGGGCCAGCGCGGCGACCAGCAGCGCCGAGCCCTCGGTCGGGGTGGTGAGCAGGCTCACCAGCGTCTCCAACCGGGCGGTCAGGGCGGCCCCGGTCGGCGCGTCGATCAGCGCCCCGGTGGCGTCGAGCAGGTCCTGACCGTCTCCGGGCAGCTCCCCGGAGCGCCGCGGCCGGCCGAGGGCCCGGTCGGGCA
>JBAPWU010000370.1:0-22931 GCA_049283855.1 Kineosporiaceae bacterium | reverse complement strand
TGGGGGTGGACACGGTCAAGCAGGCCGAGGTGTTCGCCGCGGTGCGTGAGCGCTATGGCGTGGAGCGGGATCCGGACCTGCAGTTGCGGGACTTCCCGACGCTGAACCTGGTGATCGGCTGGGTGCGGAGCAAGACCGGGATCGCGGCCACCGGTGCGGGATCGGCCCCGCAGGGTGCGGCGGCCGCCGTCGAGGCGGTCCCCGAGGCTGCGGCCCCGGCGTCCGTGGCACAGCTGGTCAAGGGCGACCTGGCCGCGATCGACACCCTGCCGCGCCGGATCCCGGTGCCGGTGCTGCGCCCGGCGCTGGAGCTGTGCTCCCCCACCGGAGCGGTTCTCGGCGACGGGAGCCGGATCGTGGTCATGCTCGACGAGGGCGGGGTCGGGGAGTCCCTGGCCAAGCGGCTGCGCAAGGGCGGCGCCGAGGTGCTGACCCTGGAGCCCGGCATCGCCACCGATGATCTGCTCGCCCGGTTGGGGGAGTGGCTCGAGGCGGGCCCGGTCGGCGGGGTCTACTGGCTGCCCGGCCTGGACGACGAGGGCTCGCTGGACGCCATGGATCTGGCCACCTGGCGAGAGGCGTTGCGGCGCAGGGTGAAGGCTCTGTACGCGACCATGCGTCATCTCTACGACGCCACCCCGTTCCTGGTCACCGCGACCCGGATGGGCGGATACCACGGCTACGACACCGGGGAGGGGGCCGGTGCGACGGCACCCCTGGGTGGTGCGGTCAACGGGTTCGCCAAGGCCTACCAGCGGGAGTGCCCGCAGGCCGTGGTCAAGGCGGTGGACCTCCCGGCGAGCCGCAAGACGGCGGCGTTGGCCGACGTCCTGATCGAGGAGACCCTGCGTGACGGTGGCTGCGTCGAGGTCGGCCGCCCGGACGGGTCAGCCCATGGTCGGCGGATCGGAATCGCCCTGCAGACGATCCCGTTCACTCCGCTGAGCGCCGACGGCGACCCGCTCGGTGAGGGCGGCACGCCGCTCGGCGCCGACAGCGTCGTCGTGGTCACCGGCGCCGCCGGCAGCATCGTGTCGGCGATCACCGCCGATCTCGCGGCCGCCAGCGGTGCCACGTTCCACCTGCTCGACCTGACTCCGACGCCGGACCCCGCCGACGACGACCTGCGTGCCTTCGCGGCCGACAAGAACGGCCTGAAGTCGGTGATCGCGGGCCGGCTCAAGGAGGCCGGTGAGCGGGCCACCCCCGTGGCGATCGAGAAGGAACTGGCCCGGATCGAACGGCGGGCGGCGGCCCTGGCCGCCGTGCAGGCGGTCGAGGCGGCCGGCGGGCAGGTGCGCTACCACAGCGTGAACCTGACCGACGCCGACGCCGTCAGCGCGGTGATGCGTGCTATCCGGGACGAGAGCGGCGAGGTCGACCTGCTGCTCCACGCCGCCGGTCTGGAGATCAGCCGGAACCTGCCCGACAAGGAGCCGCGGGAGTTCAACCTGGTCTTCGACGTCAAGAGCGACGGCTGGTTCTCCCTCGTGCACGCCACGCCGGACCTTCCGATCGGGGCGAGCGTCGTGTTCTCCTCGGTGGCGGGCCGGTTCGGCAACGTCGGCCAGACCGACTACAGCGCGGCGAACAACCTGCTCTGCGCGTTGACGTCGAGCATGCGCCGCACTCGTCCGGGGATGCGGGCACTGGCCCTGGACTGGACGGCCTGGGGCGGGATCGGCATGGCCACCCGCGGGTCCATCCCCAAGATCATGGAGATGGCCGGCGTGCAGATGCTGCCGCCCGAGGCGGGTGTGGCCTGGATCCGGCGCGAGCTCGCGTCGTCCGGCTTCGCCGGTGAGGTGGTCGTCGCGGGACAACTCGGCCTGATGGCGGCCGAGCCCGCCCGTGACGGTGCGCCGAGCGGCACCCTTGACCGCGATGCCGTTGCGGCACAGGGCATCGCGGGCAACGCCCCGCTCACCGGCGAGGTGAGCGTCGACGTCAACCGGGGTGTCGTCGTCCGGACCACGCTGGACCCGAAGGCCCAGCCGTTCCTGTACGACCACCAGATCGACGGCATCGCCTGGATGCCCGGTGTGATGGGGATGGAGTCCTTCGCCGAGGCGGCGCTGGCGGCTGCCCGGCTGGCCGGGCTCGACGTCGGTGGCGACGACGGATTCCGGGTGGCCGCGGTCGAGGACATGCAGTTCCTCGCCCCGTGCAAGTACTACCGGGATGAGCCGCGCACGCTCACGGTCACCGCGCTGCTCGGCGTCGACGGCGAGGACCTGGTGGCTCGATGCCGGTTGGAGGCCGAGCGGTTCCTGCTCGGCAGTGACACCCCACGGATCGACGTCCACTACACCGGTGTGGTCAGGCTGACTCGGGCCCCGTGGGGCAGCGAGCACGAGGAGGTGCCCGCCGTCGCCCGCGAGGGCGAGACGGTGGGGCCTGAGCTGATCTACCGGCTGTACTTCCACGGTCCGGCCTACCAGGTGCTGGCCGGCGTCGGCCGGGCCGGGGAGTGCACCGTCGGGCGGATGGCCGACGATCTGCCGGACAACCACGTGCCACCGACCCAGCAGACCGTCACGGGGCCTCGGCTGAGCGAGCTGTGCTTCCAGACCGCCGGGCTGTACGAGGCGGCGGCGAGCGGCGAGACGGCGCTTCCGAGCGCGGTCGAGATGGTCCGCCTGGTGCGGGACCCGAATCACGTCGGCGGCGGTCTGCACGCCGTGCTGTGCGCTCGCCCGGGCGATGGGCCACCCGTGTTCGACGGTCACGTCGCGGACGGCGAGGGGAGCGTGGTCCTACGGATGTACGGGTACCGCACCATTGCCCTGCCGGCGGCGATGCCGGATGACGTGCGCGGCCCGCTGCACGACGTGCTGGTCGGCTGAGACGACGAGAGAGGGACTGTTCACCGTGGAGCAGAGGCGTTTTCAGAGGCTGGCCGTACTCGACCGAGGGGAGACCGCGGTCCGCGTGCTGCTCTCGGTCGCCGAGCTCAACCGGCACAGCGACGGCGAGCCGATGGCCACCTTGGCCGTTCACGCCGAGGGGGCCGAGAATGCCTGGTTCGCCCGGGAGGCCGACGGGGTCCTGGTGCTCGGCGAGCACCTCTACGCCGGCGCGCCCGATGGCCGGCGCCGCTCGCACCTGCTCGACACCGACGCGGTGGTCGCCCTGCTCGTCGAGGCCGGGGTGGACGTGGCCTGGCTCGGTCACAGCGTGGTCGGTGACCAGTTGCGGTTCACCGAGAGCTGCGAGGCGGCCGGGATCGTCGTGGTCGGGCCGCCGGCCGACACGGTGCGGCTGATCGACGACCGGCTCGCATTCCGCCGGGCGGTCGCCGCCGCCGGACTGCCCCTGCTGCCCTGGAGCGAGGGCACCGTGGCGACGGTCGACGACGCCGGCCGGGCCGCCGAGAAGCTCGGCTACCCGGTCCGGCTGCTCGCCGTCAACGCCAGCGGACGGCGTGGTGTGACCGCGGTCGACAGCGCCGCCGATCTGCCGAAGGCGTTCGAGGAGGCCCAGCATCGCGCCATGGACGCCGAGGGGGACCCGGCGCTGATGGTCGAGCGCTACCTCGGCCCGGGCCGCCGGATCGAGGTCGTGGTGATGGCGGACCAGGCCGGGGCCGTCTGGACCCTGGACGTGCGCGACACCAGCCTGCAGCGCCGGCGGCAGCGGGTTCTGCTGGAGTCGCCCAGTCCGGGGCTCCCCGATGCGCTGATCGTGGCGCTGCGCGATGCGGCGGTGCGGGTGTGCCGCGCGGTCGGCTACCGCAATGCCGGCGCCGTCCGGTTCGTGATCGGCCCGGAGGGGAACGGCTTCTACGTCAGCGGGGTCGACGCGCGGCTGCAGCTGGAACCGGCTCTGACCGAAGAGGTCTGCGGGATCGATCTGGTCGCCTCGCGGCTAGACCTGGCCGCCGGTGGCCTGCTGACGGGGGATGCTCCCGCGATGAGCGGGCACGCGATCGAGGCGCGGCTGCACGCCGAGGCACCGTTGCACGACTTCCGCGACACCCCCGGTCGGGTCGCCCTGGTCGAACTGCCGGCAGGTGCCGGCGTCCGGGTGGATTCCGGGGTGCGGGTGGGCGACGTGGTCTCCGGCGCCTACGAGTCGCTGCTGGCCACCACCACGGCCTGGGGCCGTGACCGGCCCGAGGCGCTGGAGCGGCTGCGCCGCGCCCTGGAGCGCACCAGCGTGGTGATCGAGGGCGGCGCGACCGACAGCTCCTTCCTGCTCTCCGTGCTCGACGCGGACGTGGTCAGGGCCGGTGGGGTGGACGACGCGTGGCTGGACGGGTTCGTCGCCCGCGGCGAGCACGTGCCGGCGTTCGACCCCATGGCCGTCGTGGCGGCCGCGATCGCCTGCTACGACGAGGACGCCGCGCAGGCGCAGGCGGCCTTCCTGGCCCGCGCGGCCAGGGGCCGCCCCGAGGCTCCGCGCGAGGTGGGCAACCGGATCGTGCTCACCTATCACGGCGGGTCATACCGGATGCGGGTGGACCGGACCGCCGCCGACACCTATCGGGTGAGCGTGACCGCGCCCGCGCCCCAGGCCCTCGACGTGCGCACGGAGCAGGTCAACCGCTACGAGCGCCGGATGCAGGTCGACGGCCGGCGCCACCTGGTCCAGGTCGTCCCGTTCGGGTCCAGCTTCCACGTCGAGGTGGACGGCGCCGAGCACGAGCTGACCCGGGCGGACGGCGTGGTGATCGGTGCCCCCGGTCCGGCGATCGTGGTGTCGCTGGCCGTCGGGGTGGGTGATCAGGTGTTCGCCGGGGACCTGGTCGCCGTGCTGGAGACCATGAAGATGGAGACCCCGGTCTACTCGCCGGTGGACGGCACCGTGATCGGCGTGGACGTCTCGGCGAACGCGCAGGTGGGTTCGGGCGCCTCGCTGCTGAGGGTGCGCGCCGACGACGGCGAGGAGATCGCCTCCGCGGCCGAGCCGGCACCGGCGACGACGCTCGACCTGGCCTCGCTGGCCGGGGCCCGGGGCCCCGGCGGTCGGGTGGGTCCGTCCGTCCCGGCGTGCGAACAGCTCTTCGGCCAGATCAGCAACTACCTGCTCGGCTACGACCTGGCCCCGGCCGCGGTCTCCGCCCTGCTGGCCGAGCAGAAGAAGGTGGCGGCGGCCTGCTCCCCGGACGACGAGCACCTGTTGGCCTGCGAGAACTCGCTGCTCGATCTGTTCACCGATCTCGGCGCCCTGTACCGGCCGCGCACCGAGCCGGTCGGCGAGGCCGAGGAGTTCACCGGCAGCGCCACCCAGGAGTACCTCAACTCCTACCTGGAGTGGCTGGACCCCGACCGGGCTGGGCTGACCCAGGCCTACCGGGAGCGTCTGGCCCGGGCCCTGAACCGCTACGGGGTCACCGGGTTGACGCGCACTCCCGAGCTCGAGGCGGCCGTCGTCCGCCTGTTCGGATCGGTCGGCCGGCTGCGCGCGCTCACTCCGGTCGTGGTCGCCATCCTGCAGCGCCGCCTGGCCCACCGGCCGGCGCTGGGCCCCGTGACGGCGCCCGAGCTGCGCCAGCGCTACGACCGGCTGGCGGCGGCGACCCAGGGCCGCTACCAGGTGGTCGCCGACCTGGCCCGCGACGTCCGCTTCCACTACTACGACGAGCCGGTGCTGGAGTCGATCGTCACCGGGATCTCCGAGCAGATGCGGGCCCACCTGGCCGCACTGCGCGCCGACCCGGACGGCCCGGACCGCGAGGATCACATCGCCGCACTGGTCGCCTGCCCGCAGCCGATGCGGGCCGAACTGTTGCGCGCCTGGCGCTCCGAGGCGCCGTCCGCGGCGAACGCGGCCTTCAGGCAGGCGGTGCTCGAGGTCCACGCCCGCCGGTTCTACCGGATCCGGGTCCTGAGCCGGGTGCAGCCGGTCGTGGTCGGCGACTGGCAGATGGCCACCACCCGCTACCTGCTCGACGACCGCACGGTCGACCTGATGGTCTGCTACACCCCGCTGGAGCGGCTGCCCGAGCTGTCCCAGGCCGTGGCCACCCATCTGGCCACGCTGCCGGCCGGTCACCAGGTGGTGCTCGACGTGGTCACCTGGCGCGAGGGCGAGCGGCCCGAGATCGACGAGACCCTGGCCGAGGTCCGCGGCCTGCTCGCCCGGTGCGCGTTCGGTCGTGCCCTGCACCGGCTCGACATCACCGTGACCAGCGCCCTGGGTGAGCTGGCCGAGCACTTCCGCACCCAGCACCTCACCTTCCGGCAGCCGGACGGCGTGCAGGATGAGTTCGTGGAGGAGACCCTCTACCGCAACCTGCACCCGATGCTGGGCAAGCGGCTCAGCCTGTGGCGGCTGCGCAACTTCGCCCTGGAGCGGATGCCCTCGGCCGAGGACGTCTACCTGTTCCTCGGGGTGGCGCACGACAACCCCAAGGACCGCAGGCTGTTCGCCCTGGCCGAGGTGCGGGACATGACCTCGGTCACCGATCCGGAGACCGGCAGGGTCACCTACCCGATGCTGGAGCGGGTCGGTCTGCGTGCACTCGCGGCGGCCCGCGACACCCTGGCCTCGATCCCCGACCGGCAGCGGCCGGTCGCCAACCGGATCGTGCTCAACGTGCGCCCGGAGTGGACGGTGCCGCGGGACCAGTGGCGCGGGCTGGCCAGGGCCTTCGCCCCCCTGGCGGTCGGCGCCGGGCTGGAGAAGGTCGTGCTGCGGGTGCGGATGCCCGCCACGTCCCCGGGCGGCGCCATCCGGGAGGCCACCCTGCACGTCGAGGGCCTGACCGGCAGCGGGCTGACGGTGCGCGAGGAGCCGTTGGGCAGCCAGCCGATCCGCTCGCTGACCGAGTACGGCCAGAAGGTCCTGCTGTCCAAGCGGTTCGGGGCCCCCTACCCGTACGAGGTCGTCCGGATGCTCACCCCCGAGCCGGAGACGGCCGGGGTGTTCCCGCCCGGATCGTTCGTCGAGCTCGACCTCGACGGCGGGGACGGCGACACCCTGGTGCCGGTCGACCGCGACCCGGGGCAGAACTCCGCCCACCTGGTGGTCGGGCTGCTCACCTCGTACACCGACGCCGTGCCGGAGGGCATGACCCGGGTGGCCATGCTGTCCGACCCGACCAAGGGCCTGGGCAACCTGGCCGAGCCGGAGTGCCGCCGGATCAACGCCGCGCTGGCGCTGGCGGCCGAGCGCAAACTGCCGGTGGAGTGGTTCGCGGTGTCCTCCGGAGCGCTGATCGCGATGGACTCGGGCACCGAGAACATGGACTGGATCTCGCTGACCCTGCGCCGGATCATCGAGTTCACCCAGGGCGGCGGTGAGATCAACATCATCGTCACCGGGATCAACGTCGGTGGCCAGCCGTACTGGAACGCCGAGGCCACGATGCTGATGCACACCCGTGGCATCCTGATCATGACGCCGGCCAGCGCCATGGTGCTCACCGGCAAGCAGGCGCTCGACTTCTCCGGCGGGGTGTCGGCCGAGGACAACTTCGGGATCGGCGGCTTCGACCGGGTGATGGGCCCGAACGGGCAGGGGCAGTACTTCGCCCCGTCGTTCGAGGAGGCCTGTGCCTTGCTGCTGCGGCACTACGACTTCACCTATGTGGTTCCGGGAGAGCGGTTCCCGCGGCGCCGGGAGACCAGCGACCCGCGTGACCGCGACATCCGCACCAGCCCGCACCAGAGCGTGCCCGGCAGCGACTTCACCGTGGTCGGCGACGTGTTCGACGCCAACCCCGATCGCAAGAAGCCGTTCGACATGCGCTCGGTGATGCGCGCGGTCGCCGACGCGGACTGCGAGCCGCTGGAGCGCTGGCAGCGCTGGGCCGACGCCGTCAACTCGATCGTCTGGGACACCACGGTCGGCGGGATCCCGGTCTGCATGCTCGGGCTGGAGTCGCGCAACACCCCGCGGCGTGGCTATGTGCCGGCCGACGGGCCGCTGGCGTGGACGTCGGGCACCTTGTTCCCGCAGGCCTCGCGCAAGACGGCGCGGGCGATCAACGCCACCAGCGGCAACCGGCCGCTGGTGGTGACCGCCAACCTGTCCGGCTTCGACGGCTCGCCGGAGTCGATGCGGCGCTGGCAGCTGGAGTACGGCGCCGAGATCGGCCGGGCGGTGACGAACTTCAAGGGCCCGATCGTGTTCGTCGTGGTCTCGCGCTACCACGGTGGCGCGTTCGTGGTGTTCTCCAAGGCGCTGAACTCGGGGATGGAGATCGCAGCGGTCGAGGGCTCGTACGCGTCGGTGATCGGTGGCGCGCCGGCCGCGGCGACGGTGTTCGCCCGTGAGGTGAAGATCCGCACCGAGAAGGACGAGCGGGTGGTCGCCGCGCGGGCGGCGGTGGCGTCGGCGTCCCGGGAGGAGGCCGGCGCGGCCCGGGCCCGGTTGGCCGAGGTGACCGAGGCGGTGCGTTCGAGCCGGCTCGGTGAGGTGGCGGACGAGTTCGACGGCATCCACACCATCGAGCGCGCCCTGCGGGTCGGGTCGGTCGACCGGATCATCGCCGGCAAGGACGTGCGCCCCTGGGTGATCGATGCCCTCGAGCGTGGCATGGCCCGTTACACCACCCCCTAGAAGATGCGGGTCCGGGTGGTCGGCCCCGGCGGCGTCCAGGAGCGCGCGGTCGCCGAGCTGGGGTCTCTGCTGAGCCAGGTCCAGGCGGACGGCGCGGCTCCGGACACCTTCGTGTGGCTCGACGTCCCGGTGCCCGACGATGCGTCGGCCACCGTGCTGCGGGAGGTGTTCGGCTGCCACGAACTGGCGATCCGGGACGCCCAGCAGCGCAACCGGGTGCCCCGCGTGCACGTCTACCCGGATCACGTCTTCGTGATCCTGCACTCGCCGGAACTGGGCGCGGCCGGCCATGTGCACTACATCGAGCTCGACCAGTTCATCGCCCACCGGTACCTGATCACCGTTCACGGCCCGGTGAACGCCAAGGTGCCCGACCATGTGGCGCGGCGGGAGGTCGATGCGGTGCTGTCGCGGATGGCCGCGGGCCGCGTGCTGCCGAGGACCCCCTACGATCTCGCCTACGCGATCACCTCGACCATCGCCCGCCAGCAGGAGGCCTTCATCGAGCAGCTCACCGCGGAGGTGTGGCGGCTCGAGCAGGACGTCACCGGCGGACGGCGCAAGGATGCCGAGGAGTTCCTGGAGGAGCTGTTCCAGGTGCGGCACGGGCTCGTCGCCGTCCAGACCATGGCCGGGCTGGGCGCCGAGATCTACGGCCGGATCCTGGCTCTCGGCCGCTCCGGCAACCAGCGTCTGGACGCCGACATCGTCGACCAGTTCGATCGGATCGGGCACCTGGCCGGCGGGGAGCGCCGGTACCTGCAGGGTGTGATCGAGTTCTACCGCACGCGCACCGAGACCAAGCGGACCATCGCTGCCGAGCGACTCACGGTGGTCGCCGTGGTCACCCTGCCGATCACTGCCCTGTCCTCGGTGATCGGGATGAACGTCATCGTCAACGACCACACGCGCTGGGGAATGCTGGCGGTGCTGCTCGTGGTGATGGTCGTCGGATCCGGAGTGCTCCTGACCTGGGCCAAACGCCAGGGCTGGTGGTGATCGCCGGGCGTCGTCCTCGGCCGTATGACGGTCTGAGTGCAGCAGCGTGATGTCGGGCCCTCCCGGCATGAGTGTGGGTCGGGGAGCGGGAAGCAGCGGCCGGATCCGTTGCGGGTGAGGGCCCGCGACACGCGGGAGGCCGGATCAGGGGTGTGCACGGCGTCCGCGCCTACCTCGGCCAGATCATCCAGCCGCGCGACAAGACCTATCCCTTGGGCGCCTTCTACCCCAACCCCGGGCCGGCAGCCGCCCGGATGAGCATCGACCTGCAACTGGCTGGCCTGATCCCCGACGTCCCGATCGTGGCGGACGCCACCCCGGCGCCGGTGACCTGGCAGGTGAAGGCACCCGAGCCGGGCGCCGTCGTCGACCGGCACGACCTGACGGCGAGGGTGGTCGGCGGCACCGTGAACGAGGGCGCCGGGGTGCAGGGGCTGGTGACCCGCAGGTGTACGTCCCGGCCATCGACGCCGGTGACCTCAACCGGGTGCTGTGCACCTACTCCGACCGGATGGGGCCCGGTGCGCCATGCCACTTCGCTGTGATGACCGCCGGTCTGCCGGCCGGAACCACTTCCGTCACGGTCAGCCTCGCCGGTCTCGGCACGGCGCACGCCGTCTCGGTGGCGTCGTATCGCCTCGTCGGCACATCGGCCGAACGGGGGAGGCTCGAATCATCCGTGCGGTTGTCGACTCGGTGTCTCACCCTCCGTCGTGCCCTGCTAGAGATGCAGGTGGTCGCCTGTCGTGCGCGGCCAGTGCTGCTGGGGAGTGTCTGGATGTGGCGTCGGTCGACCAACTCGCTCGTTCGCGTCACGCTTGCGTTCGCCGTCACTTGGTTCCTGTGGACCTGGATCAGCGGCGACGCTGTCCTCGCCTCGGCCGCCACGTCCAAAGGCGAGGTCTGTCACTGGAACCTGCCGTGTGACCGGCTCCGACCAGAGATCCGGATCGGGGATACTCTCGCCGTGCCGCATCAGGTTCTCGCGGCCGTCGTCATCGCCACGTTGCTGCTACTCGTCTCTCGCCGGCTGAACCGTCGCTCCCGATACGGGCCATTGCGCCTCATGGAGGTGATCCTCAGCGAGGGCGGCGACAGCGAGAAGGTCAACGCCCGGGCCGAGGCGAGCATCAGAGCTCTGATCATGGAGTGCCTGCAGGTGCGCCGCGTCCAGGCGCACGGTGTGATCCCGAGCTACTCCGGCATCGATGCGCGCGCCACCGACCTGCAAGGCGGCCCCGTCTACCCGGAACCGGCGAACCTGCTCACCCGGGTGTCCGTGGCCCTGATCCAGTCGAGTGTGATCGACCAGGGATTCAGCGTCACGGTCACCCAGACACCCGCGCAGCCGCCGTTCACCGTCGGCCTGTCCTTCACCGTGCAGCGGGTCTCGACCGGTGCCATCGAACTCGTCGACGCGTGTTGGTCGACCAGCCTGGACGAGGCGGCGCGCAAAGTCGGTTTCCGGCTGGCCGCCTGGCAGGAGTCGCGCCGCAACCGCGGCTGGCGTCGCTCCCGCACCGAGAGCCCGAACGCCGCGAGCATGCGGTATCAGCACGCCGCACTGGTCGAGGGTCGTCATCGCCGCTACGACGGCGCCGTCCGCTTCGCTCGTCAGGGCCTGCGCGCCGACCCCGGCAACGTGGCGCTGCGCCGGCATCTCGGTGAGACCTACGAGCGCCTGGGGCTCGGACTCGACGCGATGATCGTCTACGCATCGGGTCTCATCGGGTTGAACGACGAGGACAACGGGTGGCGCAACCGCCCCCTCGACGGCTTCGGCCACGAGGCTCAACCTCGAACTCCGGCGCTGGACACGATCGAGGCCGCGGCCTGGCCGAAGCCACTGCGGCGCAGGCGATCTGTGCGTCGGGACACGGAGAGCGCGGGCCTGTTCTGGCGCTATATCGCCAACCTGGGGATGTCCGAGAACTGGGCCGACACGCTTATCGCCGAGACGTGCCGGGTCGACGACCTCAACCGACGCCCGGGGCCGGCCGCCGGCAGCCACCCCTGGTTCGGCGAACGATCGCTCGAGGCATGGCCCGGCGTGCCGTCGTCCTACATGGACCTGCATCGGATCTGGCTCGCGGAGCGCGAGCGGTCCGGACTGGTGCGTGGATTCCTCGCTCGTCGCTACCACGACCTCCTGTCCGACGAGTTCCCGTTGCTGTACGCGTCGTGGTTCGACGAGCGCCTGCCCAAGGAAGACCCCTTCCCAAAGCCCGGGACCAGCGGGGGACCGACGACGACCGAAGTGCGGGAGGCGGCTCAACGGCGCACGCCCCCGAAGCGCTGGCGACGCTCCACTCCGCCGACTGTGGTCACGCTCAAGCAGCAGGTGCACGATCTGGACGCCGCCCTCGCCGCCCTCGCCGCCCTGCACGGAACGGCAAGGGGCGGGCCGCCTCTTGGGCTCGAGCAGAACGCCGAAGTGGTGGCTCTGTACGAGGGTACCAAGCAGTGCTTCTCCGCGGCGCTCGCCTACGTGCTCAGCGCGAACGGCACACCGGCGGCCGACGTCGGTCCGCAGGAGCGGGATGCCCTGACCGCGATGCGGCCGGGGCACGCCACGGAATGGAAGGCCCTGCGGCTCACCCGCCCCATCGTTGTCGCGTGCGTGACCCGGTTGATGACCCAGCTGAGCGCCGTCCACCGGCACGTCAACGAGACGTACGGATCGTCCGTGGACAGCCCGCTGGATGAGGCCATGCACAGCCATGGCCGCCTCTTCGCCCAGGTGGCCGCTTCGCTCGACCTCCCGCTGGTGCTGACCGCCTGCGCCATGAACGATCTCGAGCACCTGGTCGCCGGCCGGGCCGAGACCACCCAGCTCGGCGACTCCCGATTGAGCCGGCTGCTGTGGCTCATGGCGCATCACCGCTACTGCTCACGCCTGCTGCACCTGGAGCGGGCTGCCGGGTTCGGCCTGCACACCGAGGACGCCGTCAAGGAGTTCCTCGGCGAGGCCGACACCCTGATCCGCATCACGCACGAGCGCATCGAGAGCATCATCCGCGAGCCGCGACTGCTGGGGCTGCCCGCCGCTGTGCGCTACGCCGTCGCGCGACTACCGTGGTGGCGTCCCGCGGTCCGCCGGGACGACGAGCCCTGGAGCCTGTCGTACTACGCGGCGTGCACCTATGCGGTCACCATCCCCGACTACCCGGGCAGCATCGACGGTGAGGCGACCCCGATGCAGGGTGGGGACGCCAACGAACCGAACCTGCGGGCCGACAACGCCTATCACCACTGGTGCCGTCGGTACGACGCGGTGGCCAAGCTGGCGATCCACCAGCTCGACGCCGCAGTGGCGTTGCGGGCGCAGTCCACCCGCACGATGGGTTCCAAGGGCATCGCCGACTGGATCCTCGCCGAGGACCCGGACCTCGACATGCTGCGTCGCCACCCCCGGTTCCGGCGGTGGGCGGCTCAGCAGTTCCAGGTCACGCTGGTGCCGGACTGGCGCTCGACTGCGTTCCTGGCCATGCGCGCCTCACGGTTCCGCAAGGCGGTGCTCACCGATGACGCGCAGCTCGAGGCGATCCGCACGGGCCAGCCGTGGAATCTGCTCTTCCAGCCGCGCTGTGCGCTCGGCGTGTTGGGGAGCACGGTTCCGTGGAACACCGCCTATGTCCGCTCGGGGCTGACGCACACGCACTACCTGGTGAAGGGACTGCTCGGAACGGTTCCCACGGCCATCGACCGACTGAATGCCATGGCGCATGAGTTGTCCGAACCGGGGCAGGGCAGCAACAGGGTGCGGTCCTCCGACGTGGCGTCCGTGGCCGATAGCCTGGTGCGGTTCTGGTCGACGGTGCCCCTGTACCGTGCGTTCAACAGCGCGCCCGAGCTCCGGCTGGAGATGGGAGTGTTGCTCCGGCGGCTCGGCGGGCTCGAACACATGCTGACGCCGTCCTTCCCGCGGGAGGCGGAGGTGCTGCTTGAGGCGCGCTTCATCGACTTCGACCAGCTCGACGGTCGGCTCCGGGTTCGTACCGCGGATGGTCTGCGTGCAGCGCTCACGCTGCAGCAGTTGATCGCCAGTGGCCAGGCCATGTGGAGCGAGCGAGCGCGGGCGGCGGGACTGCTGCGGACCTGCAGCCGCGAGCTGGCCGAGCTGCTGGCCGACCTGGACCGCAGCCTGACCTCTGCCCCGTCCCGGATGTCGCTGCGGCGGTTCGAATCCCTCGACGACGTCACCGTGGACGTGGTGGACCTGGACGGTGCCGAGGAGTCGCCGATCGCGCTGGGCTGACCCGCGGCGCCGGGGGTGGGCCACGCTCGCCCCCGTGCCAGGCCCCTGCAATCGCCCTGCGGCAGGAGATGCTGCACCATCGCTCACAGGGGCGCAGATCACGCGCCCGGGGACCGCGACCGGGGAGCGACGATGAGCACGACCGGACCCTTGGCCGTGGGAGTGACCCCGATGGAGACGCGCCGGGACGTGATCGTGGCGCTGGCTCAGGAGGCCGAGCGAGCAGGGTACTCGGCGTTCTTCGTCGGCGAGGGGTGGGGGCACGACGCCGGGGTGCTGCTGTCGGAGGTGGCGCTGCGCACCCGGCACCTCACCCTGGGCACCGGCGTCCTCAATGTGTGGGGCCGCAGCGCTGGCGGCATCGCGCTGCTGGCCACAAGCCTGGACGACGTGTCGGGCGGGCGTTTCGTGCTCGGGCTGGGAGCCGGCAGTCCCGCCCTCGCCGAAGGGCTGCACGACGTGGCCTTCCACGCACCGGTGCGGCGGCTGGGCACGGTGACGCGGCAGGTGCGCCGGCTGCTGGACGGCGAGGGCATCGAGCCGACGGTGGCGTCCGGGGTGCGACCGGTGCGGCTGGCGGTGCGGCCGGAGCGCGCCGTCCCGATCCACCTGGCGGCGCTGGGCACCGCCGCGGTGAGGCTCACCGGTGAGACCGCCGACGGCTGGTGCCCGTTCCTGCTGCCGCGCTCACAACTCGGCGGGCGGCGAGCCCTGCTGAACGAGGCCGCCGACGCGGCCGGCCGGCCGGCCCCGGTGGCGGTGAACCCCTCGATCCCGCTCGCCGTCAGCCCGGATGCGGAGGCCGCGGCGGAGCTGACCGACTGGTGGTTGCGGTTCTACCTGACACGCATGGGTCCGTTGTACCCCCGGATGCTGCGCGACGCCGGCCTGGGCGAGGCCGTCGATCAGGTGATCGCCGGCGCCGGCGCCGACCGTTCCGAGGGGCGGACGGCACCACCACCCGAACTGGCGGACGAGGTGATCCTCACCGGTCACCCCGCCGCTGTCGAGGCAGCCCTCACGGGCTGGCGTGAGGCGGGCGCGGACATGCCGATCCTGGTACTACCACCCGGGCGGCCGCTCGACACACTCCTCGACATGATCCGCTCGCTGGCACCGGGGACAGCCTGAGCCTCTCGATCAGGGTTCAGCCGCTCGCCCGACGATCGAGACTCACGCGTGCGACACCAACACGGCCGGCGAGGTCCTCGCCGGCCGTGCGGGATCGGGAAGTGGGCGACCTCGATCAGGAATCAGTGCCGCCGGCCCACGGCTTCTTCGGCGCGTGCATCACGGGCCCCTACGCGGCGGACTATGCGACGGCCAGCACCGTTGTCGACGCCGATCACCCGGGAGCCGGATCACCTCGGCAGAGCCGGTCGGGGCCGTGCCCGACGGGCACGACGGCTACGTGACCTTCGAGACCGACCGCGGGTCCTACCTGCGCTACCGCGCCTACATGCTCTGGGACGTCAGCTATGTCGACTGACGCGGCGCGGCCGACGTCAGGGCGGGGCAGGTCGGCCGGGGTGGGCTGCCAGCAGGGTGATCCTGCCGGCCACGTCCTCCCGGCCGGTCCCGCGCGCCTCCTCGATGGCGCGCTGGGTGACCGCCTCCGGGACGGCGGCACCCACCGGGCCCTGGAGGGTGGCGATCACGGCGTCCCAGTCGTGCTGCAACAAGAGCGTCAGCATCAGCATCGCCGCGACGTTGGCGTCCCCGGGGCGACGTGCGAGCTCCTGGGCGAGCAGGGCATGGCCCTGGGCAGGGTCGCCGGTCAGGGCGAGGACGGCGCCGTGCGCCGCCGGGTCGACCACCGCCTCGGGCGGTCGTGAGGCGAGCAGGTCCCGCGCGCGCTGCGGCTCGTTGACCCACAGCAGTCCGACCACCGCCTGTTCCGGCGTCTGCGCGGTCGCGGCGGACGTTGCCGCCGGACGTCGCAATGCGAGTCCGTTGCTCACCGCGAAGAAGAGCATGAAGATCGTCAGAAACGTCTGCTGCACCACGGCATACGCGACGACAGCGGCGAGACCGGCGACCACGACGGAGACCGCGGCTGCGCGGCGTGCGCGGACGTCGGGCGCCCCCGGAAGCAGCTCGCGCATCGCCTGTCCGCCGTCGAGGGGCAGCACGGGCAGGAGGTTCAGCACGCTCCAGCCGATGCAGGTCCAGATCCCGGTCCGCAGCGCCGAGCTCTGCCACCCTGCCGGGTCCAGCCCGTCACCGAACGAGCGGTCCACCATCACCAGGACGGCGCCGACGGCCAACCCGACCAGCGGCCCCGCCAGCGAGATCCCCAGCGACCGCGCCCGTGACAGCGGACCGGGTGGGGCGAACGTGGTGACGCCGCCGAACCCGGCCAGCGCGATCTGTGGCTGGGCGCCTGCCGCTCGCGCCGTCACCGCGTGACCCAGCTCGTGCACCAGGACGGCCACGGGGGTGATCAGCAGCCACAGCGCCATGTCGGTCAGCGTGACGCCCGGGTAGTACCCGAACACGACCATGATCAACACGAAGGACAGGTCCAGGTGCACCGGGAAGCCGAGCACCCGCGCGCGAAGGAGCGGACGACCACCCTCGATGGGTGTGCTCACGTCGCTGCCTCCCGGCGATCGCACTGACGAGGCCGGCTCGGCCTCGTCGCCATCTTCCCCCGCGAAGCTGCAGATCCGCTGACCGGCACCTGTGTCCGACCTCGGCAGCCGCCCGTATCGGCGCGAGCAGGCACCGCGATTATCATCGTTGAATAGCGACTATAGTCGTGATGCTGCGAGCATGGTCGATAGGAGGCGGACGTGGATCTTTCGGTGCCGTTGGGGGTGGTGACGCCAACGCTCGACGCAGCGGTGTTGCAGGCATTGGCGACGACGTCGTGGAGCAGCGGTGCTCAGGTGCACCGGGCGGCTGGCAGGGGGAGCGTTGATGGGGTGCGCAAGGTGTTGATCCGTCTGCTCGGGCAGGGCATCGTGCAGGCCCAGGATCAGCCGCCCGCCACGTTGTATCGCCTCAACCGGGACCACGTCGCCGCCGAGGCGATCGTGGCGTTGACTCGGTTGCGACAGGTGATCATCGACCGCATCGTCAGCGAGGTGAGTGCCTGGAATCCGCCGCTGTTGCACGCGAGTTTGTTCGGGTCCTTTGCCCGTGGTGAGGCCGACTCCAGAAGTGACATCGACATCCTGTTGATCCCCGAAGTCGGCGAGGACGCTGCCGGGCCGGGTGCGGAGGAGGAAGCGGCGCGGTTGGCCAAGGACGTGTATGCCTGGACCGGTAACCGGGCCCACATCGTGACCCCGACCCTGGAGGTCGTGGCGTCGATGGTCGCCGCTGGCGACCCTTTGGTGGAGTCGTGGCGGGTGGAGCAGATTCACCTGGCCGGCGTCCGGTTGTCCGAGGTGTTGCGGAGTGCCACATGAGCCCACGTGACCTACGAAAGGTCCTGGCCGCCAAGGATCTCGCCCACCTTCAGGGCCTTGTGCCCGACCCGCTGGCCGGTCCCGGTGAGAGCCTGGCTGCTGGCGTCGAAGTGCGGGAGGACCCGATGAAGACCAAGGATGCGGCTGGTCAGTTCCTGGCGTGTCGGCGGATCGCAGTGACCGGTGTCTCGCGGACGCCGGGGAGCCACGGCGGGAACGCCGTGTACCGGCGGCTGCGGGAGCGTGGGTACGAGGTGTTCGCCGTGAACCCGAACGCCGAGTCGGTCGAAGGCGATGCGACCTACCGGGACCTCGCCTCGATCCCGGGCGGGGTCGAGGCGGTGGTGGTCGCGACCGCTCCCCGGCACACCGACGCGACCGTGCGTGAGGCGTGCGACCTCGGTATCCGGCAGATCTGGATGCACCGGTCGGTCGACAAGGGCAGCGTCTCGCAGGAGGCGACGCGTTACGGCCGCGAGCACGGGGCGACGGTCATCGACGGCGGCTGCCCGCTCATGTACGACCCGGCCGCTGACGGGGCGCACAAGGTGATGTGCCGGCTGTTCACCGTGTTCGGACGCGTGCCGCGGCAGGTGTAGCCGTCGGCGTGCATCGTGCAGAGGGGACGTTCTGCCCCTTTCGCGTGTGATGCGGCAGTCGTAGGACGGTTGTGTAGGGCGGCGTCAATTCACGGCGTTTGAGGGCGATGCTGCCGCGGGATGTGTGTCGCCTGGGCCCGATGGACCAGGGAGGACGACATGAGAGAGCACAAGACCGCCGCTGTCACAGCTGGGGTTCTCTACATCATCGGGACGGTGTCCGGCGTTCTGAGCAAGGTGTGGGTGCTGGCTCCGGTCAGGGACGCGGACGACCCGTTGGCCTACGCCGCCGAACACGCCCATCGGGTCGTGACGGGTGCTCTTCTCGTTCTCCTCATGGGACTGGCGCTGGTGTTCGTCCCCGTGGTGCTGTTCCCGATCCTTCGCCGGCTGGACGAGGTCCTGGCGATCGGCTACCTGACCGTTCGCGGAGCGGTGGAGGCGACCTGCTACCTCATCAGCGTCGTCGCCCTGCTCCTGCTGGCCCCCGTGAGCGGCGTTATGTCGGCCGGTCCGGGCACGGCCTCACCGGCGGGCGTGCGCCTGGGGACCCTGCTGATCAACTTTGAGGCGATCGATGCCGTGACTGCTCTGGTGTTCTGTCTCGGCGGCGTCATGTTCTACGCCCTGCTCTACCGGTCCCGCATCGTCCCCCGCTGGATCGCGGTGTGGGGCCTCGCAGGGGTTCCGTTGTACGTGGCCGCCTACGTGCTCGCGATGTACGGCGCGATCGGCACGAACTCCGCCGAGCTGAACCTGCTGGTCCTGCCCCTGGCGGTCCAGGAGATGGCGCTGGGGATCTGGATGATCGCCCGAGGCTTCCGTCCGGCGGGTGGCACCTCCGCCTCGCAGCACGAAGAGAAGGCCCTGGCCGGCGTCTAGTCCATCGGGTGTCGGTTCAACCAACTCGCTGACGAGGAGTCCGCGATGGACACGCTCGAGTCCCCGAATCGCCTGTCCCACATCGCAACCGGGCTGGCTGTGATCCTCTTCCCTGCGGTGTGGTGTTTCGCCTTCGCGGTCCATCCCGACCTGCTGCATCCCCACCTGCTCCTCGGCCCGGAGGAGCTGATCTGGCGGGCCCACAACAACGGACTGCTGCAGTTCGCCCACGTTCTGGTCACGGTGAACTGCGCGTTGCTCGTCGTCCTCACACTGCACTTCACGCGGCTTCTCGATGGAACGCGTGCCGCGCGCGCCGGTTCCGTCGGTGCCTCGCTGGCGATCCTGGGAGCCGTCATGCTGGCGGCTGAGAAGGGAGCTCAGTGCCTGACCATGAGCGCCCTGGACACCCTCCCCGAGAAGCAGTTCGACGCCATGGTGCCCGGCCTCGTGGCCATCTTCTCGTTCAAGGGTTGGATGGCAGTGACCTGGGGCCTGGTGCTCATGCCCATCGGGGTGCTCATCCAGGCCGCTGGGCTGTGGCGAGCCAGGGTGCTGCCCGCGTGGCAAGCGGGCATCCTCCTGGTCAGCCTGGTCTTCATCGGCTTCCCGGACGGCGCCGAGATCGTCAACCTCACGGCTGCGATCGCCATGGCCATTGCGCTGATCCCCCTCGGCGTCCGGCTCATCAGCGCGCCGCCGGCTGCGGCCCGGCGACCGCTTCCGAGGACTCCGGCGGCGGCCGGAGCCCCTCCGAGCGGCTGAGACCCCGTCGATCTGCATTGTGGACCTGACCGCTCATGACCAAGGGTGGCTGACCTCTCACTCGCAGGCTTCGAGCGAGCTGTCACCCGCTCACGCGACGGCGGCGGCGAAGGACTGGTAGAGGTCTCCGGACAACGGGGTCTCCAGCTCCCAGGTGACAGCCATGGGTTGCTC
Source organism: Kineosporiaceae bacterium (assembly GCA_049283855.1). Lineage (GTDB taxonomy): Bacteria > Actinomycetota > Actinomycetes > Actinomycetales > Kineosporiaceae > JADJPO01. The sequence goes on along the minus strand of JBAPWU010000370.1, from coordinate 3,330 downwards.
CCCGACATGTCCGCGATACGTGGCGCTGCCGAGGAACCAGAAGGCACGGTCGGCGGAGTTGAGCCGGCTGAACAGCAGGATGCTGCGACCGTCGCGAGCGTGATGCTGGTAGCGCAGACCGGTGGGGCTGTCAGCTCTGGTGACGGACTGGCTCTCCCAGTGGATCAACGTTCGGCTGATCGCATAGTCGCGGTAGCGCGTGGTGGGTGAGAAGCCACCGGTGCTCTTGTCCAGGGTGAACGCCAGAAGATCGGCGTTCGCTGCCTTCGCCTCGTACACCCCGCTCTGCCAGGCTGCGATCTTGGTGGCGGACCCGGCCCCGAGGGCAGCAAGGATCTCGATCCGGCTGTACCGCGCGTGGACCAGCAGCGGGCACTCCGGATGAGTCCGCAGAGGGATGTGCAGATGGTCCACCCTGCTCGTCAGCAGGCCGAACAACTCCAGCAGCTCGTTCCGAACTCGAGGATGTCCCCACAACAGGTCCGCCGCCTGCTGCAGGCTCGTGTCCCGGTCGATGGCGCGGTCTGCGACCGAGGCCACGAGCATGTGCAGCAAGCGGCGCTCGCGTTCGGGTAACGCCATTGCGTTCGGTGCCTGCGCCGAGTTGAGGAAACGCCGGTAGGTGCCGAGGCGCTCCTGGTCGTCGGTATGGAGCAGTCGCCCGATGGCCCGGCGCAGAGCAGTCTCGTGCGGGCCGGCGACGGGAGGCCGGAGTCCGGCGGCCTCCTGGAGGTCTGACCAGGTCCTGCCGCCGTCGTAGATGTCCTCGAGGTCCAAGCCCGTTTCCGCCAGGAAGTCGGCGAGCCCGAGCCCAGGCCGCTCCCAGTGGAGGGAGCGCAGTTCGTCCACCTTCGCCGCCCATCGGGTGGGGATGGCCTGGCGCAGGCTGTCGAGGACGATGTCGGCGGCCTTGGCGTCCAGGTGCATGTAACAGCCGGCCGGCAGATAGGGAAACTGTTGATGGACGGCGCGTTCGACGTCGCGACGTGAACCGCCGAGCAGTGCTCGGAAGCGGCGGTCGAAGCGGAACTCGGTGCGGTGGATGCCCACGAAATCCAAGACCGTGCACAGCGCCTTGTCGGAGGACTTCCGCAGACCCCGGCCCAGCTGCTGCAGGAACAACGTGGGGCTCTCGGTCGGTCGAAGCATGAGAATGGTGTCGACAGCGGGCACGTCGACGCCTTCGTTGAAGAGGTCGACGGAGAACACGACCCGCACGTCTCCTCGAGCGAGGTCCTTCAGAGCGGCCTCTCGGTCTCGCGGGTGGCTCTCGCCGGATACGGCCACCGCCGGGATCCCGTGACGCCGGAAGTGGTGAGCCATGAAGTGGGCGTGTGCGACGCTGACGCAGAAACCGAGCGCACGCATTGAAGACACGTCCGCGTGGTCATTGACCTCCTTGACCACCTGCCGGGCCCAGGCGTCCGAACTCGTGTAGACCTCACTGAGAGCGTGGACGTCGTACCCGCGGCCACGGCGCCAGGGGACGTCGCGCAGGTCGAGACCGTCCTGGATTCCCAGGTAGCGGAACGGCACCAGGTGCTGCTGGTCGATGGCTTCCCACAACCGGAGTTCGGCGGCGATGCGGTCGTCGAACCAGTGCAGGATCGGCAGGCCGTCACTGCGTTCCGGGGTAGCGGTCAGCCCGAGCAGCTCCACCGGCTTCAGATGGCTGAGGACGCGCTGATACGACGTCGCGGCGGCGTGGTGGAACTCGTCGACGATGACCACGTCGAAGTGCTCAGGCGGCAGCGCATCCAGATCGGCAGCGTGCAGGCTCTGGATCGATGCGAAGACGTGGTCGAAGCGGGTCGGCCGGGCCCCGGCCACCCACTTCTCGCCGAAGGACGCCTCACGCAGCGCGTAGCGGAACGTCGCCAGGCTCTGGTCGAGAATCTCTTCGCGGTGGGCGATGAACAGCAACCGATTACGGGGGATGCGGCTTCGGAGGGCGGCGTAGTCCATCGCCGCCATGACCGTCTTGCCCGTACCCGTGGCGGCCACGAGTAGGTTGCGGTGATGTCCCTGCTGGCGAGCGAGCTCGATCAGCTCGAGCAACCGCTCCTGGAAGGCGTGTGGCCGGAGCTCGATCGGGCTCAGGATCACCTGCGGCCCCGTATCGGTTCGGCCGGAACGCTCCCGCACCCTCTCGAACTCGCTCGGGTCGTAACCCACGAAGTCCCCGCCTTGCCAGTAGCTGTCGAAGACGGCGGCGAACTTGGCGATCATGGCGGGATTGCGCGCCGCTGAGGCTCGCACGTTCCACTCCAGACCGGTGACCTGCGCTGAGCGGGTGAGGTTCGACGAGCCGACATACGCCGTGGAGAACCCGGATCGGCGATGGAAGACCCACGCCTTGGCGTGCAGGCGGGTGGTGCTCACGTCATAGGAGACGCGCACCTCGGCACCCAGGGCGGCGAGCTGATCGAGCGCCCTTCCCTCGGTGGAATCCGTGTACGTGGTCGTCAAGACCCTCAGCGGCCTGCCTGCTTCACAGTGCCGGCGTAACGCTTCCAGAAGGGGCTGGATCCCGCTTCGGCGAATGAAGGCCATGACGACGTCGATCGCGTCGGCGGACTCGATCTCCGAGCGCAGTTGGCTCCACAACGTCGGTTCGCCCGGTGCATTCGTCAGCAGCGTCGTGTCCAGCAGCGGGATCAGTGGTGTGGCCATCGCGGCCGGGGTGCCGTCGGGGTTGCGCTGGAGCACCGCGTGCAGCACCGACGCCGGGTCCGCGACCAGCGCGGCACGATCGGGTCCGAGATCCCCGCCGTCCCCTGTGCGGTGGGTCAGCTCCGTGAGGCGCTCGACCAGGGCGCGCGCCACGTGCAGCCCCACCTGCACCCGGCGATCGTCGCCGACATCGTGGAGGGCGCGCTCCACCTGCTGGCTGACATGCCAGGCGATGCGGTCCGAGGCGTCGGCGGCATCGAGCGGCTGAACGTCGACCGGAGCCAGGCCGGCCAGGTCATCGAGCTGCGCCCGAAGCTCCTCGGTGACCAGCCGCTCGTAACTGCCGGGAATCAGCTCCGCCACGGCGTCAAGCTACCGCCCTCGCCTTCGGCGGTGGTCGACGGATCAGTTGATGTCCATCAGCGGGGCGCACCTCGAGCGAGTACTCGGCGGGCAAGAGCCGGGTCACCTCGACAGCGGTGTCGAGGTGGGGGAGGTCGACGATCCACAGGCCGCCGAGGTGCTCGACCGTCTCGGCGTACGGCCCGTCGGTCACCGGACGGTCCCCGCCGTCACTGGAGCGGATCGTGCGCGCGTCGCCCGGTCGCTCGCGTGGGCCTGCGGATCGAGCCCGCGCTGGCCGACCTCGTCGTCGCC
>JBAPWU010000369.1:0-1552 GCA_049283855.1 Kineosporiaceae bacterium | reverse complement strand
GAGCCTGCTGGTGGCGCGGGCACCGCGGACGGCGCGCCGGCACGAGGACGGCGATCTCACCGAGATCCCGATCGAGCAGGTGCTGCGCGGGGACCGGCTGCTGGTCGGCACCGGCGAGGTGGTCCCGGTGGACGGCCGGCTGTTCGGGCCGGGGGTGTTCGACGAGTCCGCCCTGACCGGTGAGCCGCTCCCGGTCGAACGGCCCGCGGGCGATGAGGTCCGCAGCGGGGTGGTCAACGCCGGCGGGCCGGTCGATCTGGTCACCACCGCGCTGGCCGCGGAGTCGACCTACGCCGGGGTGCTGCGACTGGTGGAGCAGGCGCAGGCCTCCAGCGCCCCGTTCGTGCGGGCCGCCGACCGGATCGCGGTCGTGTTCGTGCCGCTCACCCTCGCCGTCGCCGGGCTGGCCTGGCTGCTCAGCGGGGACGCCGTCCGCGCCGTCGCCGTCCTCGTGGTGGCCACGCCGTGCCCGCTGATCCTGGCCGCACCGATCGCGATCGTGTCCGGGCTGTCCCGGGCCGCGCGGGTCGGGGTGATCATCAAGGGCGGCGGGGCGCTCGAGCGGCTCGCCGCCGGTCGGGTGCTGCTCTTCGACAAGACCGGCACCCTGACCCAGGGCCGACCGCTGGTCAGCGATGTGATCACTGCCGCGGACGTGGGCGCCGACGAGCTGCTCCGGCTGGCCGCCTCCCTCGACCAGGTGTCCGCCCATGTGCTGGCGGGTGCCATCGTCACCGCCGGCCGGGAGCGCGGCCTGGCCCTGGAACTGCCCCGGGACGTCGAGGAGCTCCAGGGGTACGGGGTCCGGGGAACGGTCGGCGACCGCCGGGTGCGCCTGGGCAAGGCGGACTGGATCGTGCCCGGACCCGCCCCGGCGTGGATCCGGCATGCCCGCCGCCGGGCCGCACTGGACGGCTCGCTGACCGTGTTCGCCGAGGTGGACGGCGTGCCGGCCGGAGCCTTCCTGCTGGAGGACCCGATCCGCCCCGACGCGCCGCGGATGATCCGCGCCCTGCGCGCGGCCGGGATCACTCGCACCGTGCTGGTCACCGGCGACCGGGCGGACATCGCCGAGACGGTCGGGCGGATCGTGGGCGTCGACGCCGTCCAGGCCGAGCGCGACCCGGCGGACAAGGTCGCCGTCGTCCTCGGCGAGGCCGCCAACGGCGCCACGATCATGGTGGGTGACGGGGTGAACGACGCTCCGGCGCTGGCCGCCGCCGGGGTAGGGGTCGCGCTGGCCGCCCGGGGCGCGACGGCGTCGTCCGAGACCGCCGACGTGGTGCTGACGATCGACCGGATCGACGCCCTCGGCGATGCGATCATGATCGCCGGCCGCTCGCGGCGGATCGCCGCCCAGAGCGCCGGGGTGGGGATGGGCCTGTCCCTGCTGGCCATGGTGGCCGCCGCCCTGGGCCTGCTGCCGCCCACCGCGGGTGCCCTGCTGCAGGAGGCCATCGATGTGGTGGCGATCGCCTGGGCGTTGCGCGCGGTGCTGCCCGGCCCGACCCACACGGTGGCGCTGCCACCCGCCGACGCCGCCGTGCTGGCC
>JBAPWU010000368.1:0-11038 GCA_049283855.1 Kineosporiaceae bacterium | reverse complement strand
GCGGCGTCCTGGCCGTAGGCCCGGGCCAGCCGGGCGGCGATCGCGGCGCGCCCGTACCGGGCGTCCAGCGTGGCCCGGGCGGCGTCCAGGTCGAGGGTGTCCAGGTTCGCCGACAACTCCCGCCAGGCCTCGACCAGGGCCTCGGGCGAGTCCTCGACGTCCACGAAGCGGCCGACCTGGTCCTCGACCCCGGCCAGCGCCTCCTGCGGCCCGCCGCTGCGGGTGACGATCACCGGCAGGCCGGCCGCCACCGCCTCCGGCACGGCCAGGTGGAAGGTCTCGTAGGTGCTGGGGGCGAGGAGCAGGTCGTAGCCGGGCAGTGCGGCGAGCAGCTCGCGATGGCGCAGCACGCCCGGCAGGTGCAGCCGGTCACCGACCCCGCCGTCCCGGGCGATCTCGACCAGGGAGTCGGCGAGCGGCCCGGTGCCGTACATGGTCAGGGAGACCTGGCGGTCCTCCCGGGCGGCGACGGTGAACGCCCGCACCAGCCGGGTCACGCCCTTGCGCTCGATCAGGCCGCCGACGAACACCCAGCGGGACAGGCGTTCGGGGGGCTCGGCGCGGCGCGGCACGCCGGTGAGGTCCACCGGGTTGGGCAGCACCTGCAGCGTGCCGTCCGGGTCGGGCACCTGTTCCAGCACCTGGTCGCGCAGCAGGCCGCTGACGCAGAACACCGCGCCGGCGCGCTCGAGCAGTTCGGCGTAGTGCTCGCGGGCACCGGGCTGGGCCAGGACCTGACGCAGCTGGGTGGAGTGTTCGGTGGCGAAGACGGCCGCCCCCGGTTCGGCCAGCCGTGCGGCCAGCAGGCCGCCGAGGTACCCGACGTGGCCGTGCACGATCGGGGAGCCGAACCTGCCGATCACCCGCCGGACGTCGCGCACCGTGGCCCGGCCGCGCTCGGCCCAGTCGGTGCCGCCGACGGTGAACACCGGCACCCGGTCGAGCGGGCCGGCGACCCCGGTGAGCCGGGTTCCTCCGCTCTCACGCAACCGGTCGAGAACGTCGTCGAACGCCGGACGCAGGGCGGTCGCCGCCTCCGCGGTGCCGCCCGGCCATTCCAGGCCGTGCACCACGTGCACTCCCCCGGCGGCGGCCACCCCGGGGATCGAGGCCGAGAGCACCGCATGCTCGGCCACGAACGAGCCGGCCATCCGGTTGTACGGCGTGGGGTACCAGGGAGTGGCGACGGTCAGACCGTGGCGATCAGCCATGGGAGGCAGGTCCTCAGCCCCGCCCGAGGGTCCGGACGGTGACGTCGGGCCAGTTCGCCGGGTCGAGGGCACCCCGCCCGTCGACGAGGGTGCGTACCCCGGGCAGGTCGGCCGCGGTGAGCGCCCGGTAGGCCGCGTGGTCGGTGTGCAGGATCGCGGCGTCCACCGCAGATCCCTTCTCGTACGGGGGCAGTCCCAGCGCGGACAGCTCCCCGGCGGTGTACATCGGATCGTCGACGACGACCTCCGCGCCCCGCTCGCGCAGGGCGGACACCGCGGCGAAGACCCCGCTGAAGGCACTCTCCTTGACCCCGCCCCGGTAGGAGGCGCCGAGGACCAGCACCCGCTGGCCGCGCAGCTCGCCGTGGGCGCCCTCGAGCACCCCCACGGTGTAGGCGGGCATGCCGGCGTTGGCCTCGCGGGCCGCCCGGACGATGGTCGCGTCGGGGTCGTTGAACAGGTACAGCCGCGGGTAGACCGGGATGCAGTGGCCCCCGACGGCCATGCCGGGGCGGTGGATGTGACTGAACGGCTGGCTGTTGCTGGCCTCGATCACCTGGTGCACGTCGATGCCGTGGGTGGCGGCGAAGCGGGCGAACTGGTTCGCCAGGCCGATGTTGACGTCCCGGTAGGTGGTCTCGGCGAGCTTGGCCATCTCCGCGGCCTCGGCACTGCCCAGGTCCCACACCCCGTTCGGGCGGCTCAGATCGGGCCGGTCGTCGAAGGTGAGCACGGCCTCGTAGAACGCCTGGCCGCGCTTGGCGCTCTCGGCGTCCACCCCGCCGACCAGCTTGGGGTAGGCGCGCAGGTCGGCGAACACCCGGCCGGTGAACACCCGCTCGGGGCTGAACACCAGGTGGAAGTCCTTGCCGACGGTCAGCCCGCTGCCCGCCTCGAGCATCGGGGCGAACCGGGTGCGGGTGGTGCCGACCGGCAGCGTGGTCTCGTAGCTGACCAGCGTGCCCGGCTGCAGGCCCGCCGCGATGGCCTTGGTGGCGTCGTCCATCCAGCCGAAGTCGGGGTTGCCGTCGGCGTCGACGAACAGCGGCACGACGATGACGACGGCCTCGCTGCGAGCCACCGCGGACGTGGTGTCGGTGGTCGCCACGAGCCGGCCGTCCGCCACCACCTCGGCCAGGTACTCGGCCAGGTGGGCCTCCCCGGGGAACGGCTCGACGCCGGCATTGACCTGCTCGACCAACGCCTCGTTGACGTCGGCACCGGTGACCAGGTGCCCGCGCGTGGCGAACTGGACGGCCAGCGGAAGACCGATCTTTCCGAGGGCGACGACAGTGATGTTCACGTGGACCTTCCATCGACGTGCGCGGGCTGCTGACCCGAACGGGCGGGCGGCACCACGGTAGCCGCAGCGGGGATGACCGTGAGTGAACCGAAGGGTTCGACGGCGATGCCGTCGGGTGTGGGAGGGGTCACCAGGGTGGCGTACAGGTCGCGGATCGCGGCCTCCTGGCCCTGCCAGGAGAAACGCCGGCGCAACGCGTCGCGGTGGGCGCCGTGGCGGTCGCGCGGGTGGTCCAGGGCCCGGCGGACGGCGCGCGCGAGATCCGCCGGATCACCGTCGGCGAACACCTCGCCCAGGTCGTGCTCGCGCACGAACTCGGCGATCAGCCGGGCGTCGCTGGTGACCATGGTCAGCCCCGCGTGCAGGTTCTCGAACAGCTTGTTGGGCAGGGCCTGCTCGATGTTCGCCGAGCCGGTGCGCAGCGGGATCACCCCGACGTCGGCGCCGCTGAGGTAGCGCAGCAGGTGGTCCTGGTCGACCGGTGGCAGGAAGTGCAGCCTGTCGGCCACCCCGGCCGACGTCGCCCGGTCGATCAGTTCGCCCATCATCGGGTGCGGATGGGGCACCGGCACCACGGCGGCGTGCACCCCGGGCAGGTGGACCAGGGCGTCGATCATCACCTCGAGGCCCCGGGCCCGGCTCACCGCTCCGCTGTAGACCAGCAGCGGCACCCCGGGGGCCAGCCCGGCGACCTCGCGCACCGTGGGCCCGGCCAGGGTGCCCGGGCGGTGGCCCGCGTCGTCCACCGGCACGTTCAGCACCAGGGCCGGACGACGGGTCAGCCGGTAGCGCTCGGCGAGGGTCCGGGTGATCGGTTCCGACACCGTGACCACGGCGTCGACGCGGCGGATGTAGCGGGCCTCCTCGCGGACCAGCACGCTGTGCCGGCGCCGATGGCCCTGCTCCTGCGCGGGGATCCCCTGGAAGTCCTCACGGGCGTCGTAGACCACGAAGCAGCGATGCCCGCCCGCCCGGCGCCGCCGTGCGGCCCGGATCGCCGTGCCGAGGACCAGGGGGTGATGGACGTGGATGACGTCCGGCGCCAGCGCGTCGAGCACCGGGGAGAAGGCGTTGGCGTAGTCCTCGATCTCGGGCAGCACCCCGCGCGTGGTGGCCAGCAGCGCGCTCTCCTGGCGCAGGGCGTCCCAGCTGCGCCAGGCCATGCGGTGGCCGACGTTGAGCGCCCACTGGGCGCGCCAGCGGGCGATCCGCACGGCCAGCCGGGTGCGATACCCGAGATAGCGGCCCGCCCACAGCCCGAGCCGGACCCCGCGCAGCTGCGCCGGGGGGGAGGCGTGGTCCAGTTCCGGACGGCGGAGCACGGCGGCCCGGGTGCGCGCGAGCCTCATCGCCGTCCTCAGCTCCCGGACCCGGGTCACGTACTCGTCCTGGGAGGTCCAGTCCACGAACCGGAACTGGCGCCGCCGCCGGTGAGCCACCTTGTACAGGTTCAGGTCCCGCTGCAGGTGGCCCACCGGCACCGGGACGACGCTGACCTGAGGGCCGCCGGCGACACCGAGCGAGCGCTCCGGGCCGGGTGGGCCGTCGGGTTCCGCGGAGAGCGCGTACACCTCGTACCCGAGCCGGGCGAGGGTGATCGAGAACTTCTTGGCCCGCGAGTCGGAGTCGATGGCGTTGGCGCGGAAGAGCACCACCCGCGGTGGCGGCCCGGGCGACGCCATGCCGTTCACCTGGACCCCTGCCCGGACACGCCTTCACGGTAGTACACGGGTCGGACCGTAGAGTGAGCCGGGTGAAGGTGCTCAGCGTGGTCGGCGCACGGCCTCAGTTCGTCAAGCTCGCTCCGGTGGCAGCCGCGTTCGCCCGCTCCGGGATCGAGCACGTGATCGTGCACACCGGTCAGCACTACGACACGCTGATGTCCGATGCCTTCTTCGCCGACCTGCACATCCCCGCCCCCGACGTGCACCTGGGCGTCGGCTCGGGCAGCCACGGGGTGCAGACCGGCACGATGCTGGCCGCTATGGACGAGGTGTTCCTGGCGCAGCGACCGGACTGGGTGCTGGTCTACGGCGACACCAACTCCACCCTGGCCGGCGCGGTCGCGGCGGTGAAGCTGCACCTGCCGGTGGCCCACCTCGAGGCCGGCCTGCGCTCGTTCAACCGGCGCATGCCCGAGGAGCACAACCGGGTGCTCACCGACCATGCGGCCGATCTGCTGCTCGCCCCGACCCAGGTGGCGATGGACCACCTGGCCCACGAGGGCCTGGCCGAACGCTCCCGCCTGGTCGGCGACGTCATGACCGACGTCTGCTTCTCCGTCCGCGACGCGGTGCGTGATCGCCCGGCCGGGCTGCCCGACGGCCTCGATCCGGGGGCGCCCTATGTGGTGGCCACGATCCACCGGGCCGAGAACACCGACGACCCGGAGCGGCTCGCGGCGGTCGTCCACGCCCTGGCCGCAGTGCCGGTCCCGGTGGTGCTGCTGGCGCATCCGCGGCTGCGGGCCCGGGCCGCGGAGTTCGGCATCGACCTGTCCGGGGGCGGACGGGGCGCGGTGCACGTGGCGGACCCGATGCCCTACCCGCAGATGGTGCGCGCGGTACTCGGGTCGTCCGGGGTGGTCACCGATTCCGGGGGGCTGCAGAAGGAGGCCTTCCTGCTGGGGGCTCCCTGCACGACGTTGCGCACCGAGACCGAATGGACCGAGACCCTGCTGGACGGGTGGAACCTGCTCGACCCGGACCTGACCCGGGTCGCCTCCACGGCAGCCCGCGACGCTCCCACCACCGCCCGGTCCACCCCGTACGGGGACGGTGCGGCCGCGGACCGGGTGGCCGAGGAACTGCTCAGCCCGGGGTGAGCTGGAGGTCGGGGAACTCGGCGGGCAGCTCCGAGAGCGCCGGGGCTGCCCCGGGCGGCAGCGGCGCCACCCGGTGATAGGTCTCCAGGAGCAGGGGCTCCTGGCTCTGCCAGGAGTAGGTCGAGGCCAGTTCGGCCCGTGAGTCCGGGGAGCGTGGTGCGTCGAGCACCCGGCGCACCGCCGCGGCGAGGTCCAGCGCGTCGTCGGTGCGGAACACCTCGCCCAGGCCGTGCGCGCGGACGAAGTCGGCCATCAGCCTGGCGTCACTGACCACCAGGGGCAGCCCGGCGTGCAGATACTCGAACAGCTTGTTGGGCAACGCCTGATCGTGGTTCGGGCTCCCCCCGGGCAGGGGGTGCAGGGCGACGTCCGCCGAGGACAGGAACCCGATCAGTTCGCCCTGGCCCACCGGCGCGACGGCGTGCACGCGGTCGGCGACGCCGAGCCGCGCGGCCCGGGCGTTGAGCTCCCTCATCATCGGATGCGGGAACGGAACCGTCACCAGGGCCAGGTGCACGCCCGTCAGGTGAGCCAGCGCCTCGACCAGCACCTCGATCCCCCGGGCCCGGCTGATCCCTCCGCTGTAGACCAGCAGCGGGGTCTGCGGGTCCATCCCCAGGACGGTCCGCAACGAGGGCCCCTCGCCGCCGGGGGCGACCGGCACGTACGGCGGGGCGTTGAGCAGGACCGTGGGCCGGCGCGCCAGGTGGTAGCGCTGCTGCAGCACCTCGGCGATCGGGTCGGACACGGTGAAGACCGCCGCCACATCGGCGATCGACCGCTCCTCCTGGCGCAGCAGGACGGCGTGCCGGCGAGGGTGGCCCTGCTCCTCGGCGGGGATCCCGGAGTAGTTCTCCCGGGCGTCGTAGACCACGATGCAGCGCCCACCGCGGGCCCGGATCCGCCGCGCGGCGCGCAGTGCGATCGGCAGCACGGTCGGGTGATGCGCATGCAGCACATCGGGTTCCAGCTCGTCCAGGGTCTTGCCGAAGGTGTCGGCGTAGTCGGCCAGCTCGGGCAGGTTCCCCTTGTCGGTGGCCAGCAGCTCGGTGGCCTGGCGCCGGCGGTCCCAGGCCCGCCAGGCCTGTCGCATCGCGGCGTCCAGCGCGGCCTGGCTCTTCCACCGCCCCCGGCGGGTGATCAGCCGCAGCCGAGCGGTGAGGTGACCCGCCCTGGGCGCCACGGCCTTCGGCTCGGCGAGGCGGCGGTCCCGCTCGGCGTTGACCCTGCCCCGGAGCTCGGCGATCCGGGTGACGTACTCGTCCCGCCCGGTCCAGTCGATCACATGGAGCATGCGCCGCCGCCGGGTGGCCAGCCGCATGTTGTGGGTCGCGCGGTGCCGGTTGGACAGCGCCACCGTGACGATCTGAACCGGTCCCAGCGCGAGCTGGTGGTCATCCGGATCGGCACCCGGCAGCACGCAGTTCAGCGAGATCACGTCGTAGCCGCCCCGGGCCAGCGAGAGTGCGATCTTCTTCCCCCGGGTGTCGTGCTCGACGGTGTTGGGCCGGAACATCACCACCCGGGGCGGGCGGTCACCGTGGTCCGGCACGGGGAGCTGGACCCCGTCGTCGACGGCGTCGGCGAAGTCGTCGGCGTCCAGCTGCTCCGCGCGCGGCACGGCACGCCGCTCACCGGGGAGCGGCACCGCACCCATCAGCGTCTCGGGTTTCATCGCCTCACCCCTCGTCGGCCTCGACGACATCAGGGATGTCCACCACCCGGCCCTCACGCGCCGAGGTGAGCACCATCTCGGCCACGGCGACGGTGGCCAGGCCCTCGCGCAGGGTCACGATGTCCATGCTCTTGCCCAGGACCGCGTCGCGGAACGCCTCGTGCTCGGTGCGCAGCGGCTCCGGCTTGGAGAAGGCGAACCGGATCATGTCGCCCTCGGCGACGCCGCGGAAGGTGGCGATCTTGTCCCACGTGGTGGGGATCAGTCCGTTGGCGAAGAAGGTCAGGTCGGCGGTGAGGGTGTCGGCGACGAAGGCACCGCGCTCGCCGGTGACGATGGTCACCCGCTCCTTCATCGGCGAGAGCCAGTTCACCAGGTGACTGGTCACGGTGCCGTCGGCGAGCTGGCCGACGACGGCCACCAGGTCCTCATGCTGGCGCCCGCTCTTGTAGGCGGTGCGGGCCGCCACGGAACGGAAGCGCTGCTGGGTGACCCAGGCGGTCAGGTCGATGTCGTGCGTGGCCAGGTCCTTGACCACACCGACGTCGGCGATCCGGGCCGGGAACGGCCCCTGGCGGCGGGTGACCACCTGGAACACGCTGCCCAGGTCGCCGTGCTCCAGCCGGGAGCGCAGGTTCTGCAGCGCCGGGTTGTAGCGCTCGATGTGCCCGACCGCGCCGACCAGCCCGGCCTGCTCGAACGCCTCGACCAGACGGTGGGAACGCTCGCTGTCCTGGGCCAGCGGCTTCTCGATCATGGCATGGACGCCGGCCGCGGCCAGCGCGAGGCCGACCTCCTCATGGTGGATGGTGGGCACGGCGACCATGCAGTAGTCCACGCCGTGCGCGATCAGCTCCTCCACCGTGGCGTACACCGGCAGATGGCCGGCGACACCGTGCGGGTCACCGCCGGCATCGGCGACGGCGACCAGCTCGACATCGCTCAGGCTGCGCAGCACCCGGGCGTGGTGGCGGCCCATCATGCCCAGGCCGATCAGTCCGGCCCGCAGCGGGAGTCCCGCGGGAGCAGCCATCAGGCACCTGCCCCGGCGACCGCGTTCACCCCGGCGACGATCCGCTCCAGATCAGAGGTCGAGAGCGACGGATGCACCGGGAGCGAGAGCACCTGCGCCGCGGCCTGCTCGGTCACCGGCAGGTCGAGGGTCAGGTCGAAGGAGGGCAGCCGGTGGTTGGGGATCGGGTAGTAGACCCCGGTGCCGATGCCGTGCTCGTCGGCGAGGGCCTTGGCGAAGGCGTCGCGATCGCCGTCCACCGTGATCGTGTACTGGTGGTAGACGTGGGTCGCGCCGGGAGCGGTCTTCGGCACCACCACGCCGCGCAGGTGGGAGTCCAGGAACGCCGCGTTCTCCTGACGCTGCTTGGTCCACCCCGAGAGCCTGCCCAGCTGCACCCGCCCGATCGCGGCGTGCACGTCGGTCATCCGGGCGTTGAACCCGACCACCTCGTTCTCGTACCGCTTCTCCATGCCCTGGTTGCGCAGCAGCCGCATCATCCGGGCGATCTTCTCGTCGGCGCAGGCGACCATCCCGCCCTCGCCCGAGGTCATGTTCTTGGTCGGGTACAGGCTGAACATGGCGAAGGTGCCGAAACTGCCCACCGGGCGGCCCTGCCAGCTGGCGGCGTGGGCCTGCGCGGCGTCCTCGAAGATCTTCAGCCCGTGCCTCTGCGCCACCGCGCCGAGTGCGTCCATGTTTGCGGGATGCCCGTACAGGTGCACCGGCATGATGCCCACGGTGCGCTCGGTGATCGCGGCCTCGACCGCGGCGGCGTCCATGCAGAAGTAGTCGGCCTCGATGTCGACGAAGACCGGGGTCGCCCCGGTCAGGGCCACCGAGTTCGCGGTCGCGGCGAAGGTGAACGAGGGCACGATCACCTCGTCGCCGGGGCCGACGCCCGCGGCGAGCAGGCCGAGGTGCGAACCCGAGGTGCCCGAGTTCACCGCCACGCAGCGACGGCCGCCGACCACCTGATCGGCGAACTCCTGCTCGAAGGCAGCCACTTCCGGGCCCTGGGCGATCATGCCGCTGCGCAGCACCCGGTCGACTGCCTCCCGCTCCTCGTCGCCGATGATCGGCTTGGCTGCGGGGATCGAGCTCATGATCGGGTTACCTCCGTGAGGGTGGTGGTCGGCACAGCCTCTGCGGCGGCATCCTCGCCGCCTGACGTCTGTTCGCGGTACGTGCGGCCCGTGGTCGGGCAGGTCCACAGCCCCTGCCCTGACGGCACCAGTGGGACCCCCGCGTGGCCGACCCATCGTATCCGCCGGGCCGGGACCCCGGCGACGAGGGCGAAATCGGGGACGTCCGCCACCACCACCGAGCCGGCGGCGACCATGGCCCAGCGGCCGATGGTCACCGGCGCGATGCACACCGAGCGGGCCCCGATCGAGGCGCCGGTGCGCACCGTGACGCCGACCGGCTCCCAGTCGTGGGCGCTCTTCAGCGTGCCGTCGGGGTTGATCGCCCGCGGGTAGTGGTCGTTGGTGAACACCACCGCGGGGCCGACGAAGACGCCGTCCTCGAGCACCGCGGGCTCGTAGACCAGGGCGTGGTTCTGCAGCTTGCAGTTGTCCCCGATCACCACACCGGGCCCGACATAGGCACCGCGGCCGATGATGCAGTTCGCCCCCAGCACGGCCTTCTCGCGCACCTGCGCGAGATGCCACACGGACGATCCCTCACCGACCCTCGCGTCCGGCGATACGTCGGCGCTGGGCACGATGCCCGCCATGGCGCTCCTTCGTGATCTCGCACGCGGCGTTGGGATCGCGCGCGGCGTTCTACCCTGGCGCGGTCAACGTATCGCACCACGCACAGAGGATCCCTGGTGACAGACCGTCCACCGCACGTGCTCTACGTCGCGTGGGGCTTCCCGCCCTCGCGCACCGGCGGCGTGCACCGGGCGCTGGCCACCGCCAACGCCTTCGCCGACGACGGCTGGCGGGTCAGCGTGATCACCGCCCCGCGCGAGGTGTTCCTCGACGTCACCGGGGCCGACGAGGCGCTGGAGGGCCTGATCGACCCGCGGGTGGACGTGGTCCGGGTGCCGTTCTCCTGGCCGGCCCAGCAGACCGATCTGCGCAGGTACTCGGCGCTGCGGGTGCTCGCGCCGCGGCTGTGGGCCACGCAGCGCGTGCGCCGTGACCTGCGCGCCTTCCCCGAGGTGGGGTACGGGCCCTGGCGGCACCGGATCGAGGCCGCCGCGCTCGAGCTGCACGCACGCCTGCCCGTCGACCTGGTGATCGCCACCACCAATCCGCAGGTCGCGATCACGGTGGGCACCCGGCTGCACGAGGAGCACGGCGTGCCGTACGTGGTCGACTTCCGTGACGCGTGGACCTTCCACACCTACTCGGGCACGCGGCGCCTGGCCGCCGACTCCCCGGCCGGGCGCTGGGAGGCACGGGCGATCGACGCAGCCGCCGAGGTGTGGTTCGTCAACGAACCGCTGCGGCGCTGGCACGCCCTGGCCCACCCCGGGGCGGCCGCCCGGATGCACGTGGTGATGAACGGGTACGACCACGACCTCGACCTGCCGGTGGTGCCCGCGGACCGGCCCGACGGCCACCGGCTCACCGTGGGCTATCTCGGCACGATGACCCCGGTGATCCCCCTGCGCGAACTGGTCGACGGCTGGTCCTACGGCCATGCGCACGCGAGCGAGCTGGCCGACGCCCGGGCCGAGCTGCGCGGGTACCTCGGCTACTACGCGACCCCCGACCCGGGTCTGGCCGCGATCGTCGACGCCGCGGCCGCCTCCGGGATCAGCTACGGCGGTCCGGTGTCCAAGACCGAGGTGGCCGCGGTGTACGCCGGCTTCGACGTGCTGGTGCTGGTGCTGGGCGGCGGCGAGTACGTGACCAGCGGAAAGGTCTTCGAGTACATGTCGACCGGTCTGCCGGTGGTCTCGGTGCTCACCCCGGGCAACGCCGCGGCCGGCGTGCTGGCCGGGTACCCCCGCTGGCACCCCGCGGCGGACCTGTCGCCGGAGGCGATCGGAGCGGCG
>JBAPWU010000367.1:0-6380 GCA_049283855.1 Kineosporiaceae bacterium | reverse complement strand
CCGGCGTGACCGCGCCGACCACCGGGCCAGCGCGCGCATCCGGTCACCGGCCTCCCGCACCCGGGACTCGGCCAGGGCCCCACTGCGCACCGCCTCGACGACGGCGTCGCGCACCTGGTCCACGTCGGCCAGGCCGTGGTGGTCCGTGCCCAGGCACAACGCGTCGACCCCGGCGGCCAGGGCACGCACCGCGCCGGACCGCCTGCCGAACGACCCGGCGATCGCCGCCATGTCGAGCGCATCGCTGACCACCACGCCGTCGAACCCCAACTCGCCCCGCAGCAGGTCGGTCAGCACGGTCCGGCTGATCGTGGCCGGCACGTCGTCCAGGGCCGGCACCACGAGGTGCGCGGTCAGCACAGCGCGCGTCCCGGCCGCGATGGCGGCCCGGAACGGTGCCAGCTCGCGGGCGTCGAGGAGGGCTCGGCCGACCTCGAGCCGCGGCAGGTCGTGGTGGGAGTCGGCGGTGGTGGCCCCGTGACCGGGGAAGTGTTTGGCGCAGGCGGCGACGCCCCGGGACTGGTGGCCGCGGATCCAGGCGGCCGCGTGCGCGCCGACCCGCTCGGCGTCCGCGCCGAAGGAGCGCACGCCGATGACCGGGTTGCGCGGCTCGCAGTTGACGTCGACGGACGGCGCGAGGTTGAGGTCGACCCCGGCCCGGGCCAGATCGCCCCCGATCGCGGCGCCGACCCGCTCGCTGAGCGCGACATCGTCCACCATGCCCAGGGCGAGGTTGCCCGGGTAGCTCGACCCCGATCGCCACTGCAACCGGGTGACGTCGCCGCCCTCCTCGTCGACCGCGATCACCGCGTCGGGGTTGGCCGCGTGGATCTGCGCGGTCAGGGCACGCACCTGCTCGGGCGGGCCGATGTTGGTGGCGAACAGGGTGAGGCCGCCCAGGCCCGCGGCGAGCCGATCGCGCAGAGCCCCGGGGAGCGTCGGCCCGGTGAACCCCGCCAGCAGGACGGCGTCGGCGAGCGCGTGCAGCTCGGATGTCACGTCGTCACCTCGGCTCATGGCCCCGTCGGCCGGTCGATGGCACCGGGCCGCCCTGGGATACTGGGCCGGCCCACCCAGGGTGACATGGCGGCGGAGGAGACGATCGCGGTGCCGGTTCGCGGACACCTGATGGCCGCCGAGATCGCCGAGCAGCCCACGGTCTGGCGGCACATCCTGGCCGAGAGCTCCGACAGCCTGGACGAGGCCGCCGCGGCGATCCGCTCCTACCGGCCCCGGTTCGTCCTGCTGGTCGCGCGCGGCACCTCCGACCATGCCGCCCTGTACGCGAAGTACCTGATCGAGACCCGGCTCGAGCTCGCGGCGGGGCTGGTCTCACCGTCCACGATGACCGCCTATGGTGCCCGCCCGGACCTGCGCGAGGTGCTCATGATCGCGGTCAGCCAGTCCGGGGGCTCCCCCGACCTGGTGCGCAGCCTCGAGGTCGCCGGTGAGCAGGGCGCCCTGACCCTGGCGGTGACCAACAACCCGGACTCGGCGCTGGCCCGCACGGCGCGCTGGCATCTCGACATCCGGGCGGGGGCCGAGCTGGCGGTGGCGGCGACCAAGTCCTACACGGCCGAGGTGCTCACCCTCTACCTGCTGCTGAGCCGGCTGCGCGGCCGGCTCGCCCCCGAGCTCGACCGGCTGGCCGAGGTCGGCGAGCGCACCCTGGCCCTGGACCCGCACGTGGTCGAGGTGGCCACCCGGTACCGGTTCGCCCAGCGCCTGGTGGTGACCGGGCGCGGCTTCTCCTACCCGACCACCCGGGAGGCCGCGCTCAAGCTGATGGAGACCTCCTACATCTCCGCCCAGGCGTTCTCCGGCGCCGACCTGCTGCACGGCCCGCTGGCGATGGTCGAACCGCAGGTGCCGGTGATCCTGGTCGCGGCGGACGGCGTGGGAGGGCGGGCGATGATGCCGGTGCTGGAGCGGATGACCGAGCTGGGCGCCGACATCTGTTGCGTCGGCGGCCGTGAGGCGGTGGCCCGCTCCACGGTGGGGCTGGTCCTGCCCGAGGGGCTGCCCGAGGAGCTGTCCCCCCTGATCGAGATCATTCCGCTGCAACAGCTCGCACTGCACCTGGCCCTGGCCCGGGGCGCGGATCCGGACGCCCCCCGGGGGCTGCGCAAGATCACCCGAACCCTATGAGCCGGAGCCGGCCGCGTCCCTGCTGCTCTGCCGCGCGTCCTGCACGGCGGCCCGGGCCAGCATCGCGTTGTAGGCGTTGAGCTCGAGGTCGCCGTCCCGCTCCTCGGCCCGGTCGAACCGGCGGGCCTCGCGGGCGTCGGACCGGGCCCACTGCACGGCCAGGATCATCGCGACCGCGATCATCGGCACCTCGCCCAGACCCCAGGCGATGCCGCCGCCGAACTGCTGGTCGGCCAGGGGGCTGCGGCCCCAGGTCCGGTCCAGCGCCCCGAAGAAGTCCTGGGCGAGCACCGTGCGGCCCATCATCAGCGCCACCCCGAAGAAGGTGTGGAACGCGATCACCGCGAACATGAACATCATCCGCAGCGCCGGCGAGGGCCGTCGCGGCCCGGGATCGACGCCGATCAGCACCCACAGGAACAGGTACCCGGCGGCGAGGAAGTGCACGTGCATGACCTCGTGGCCGACGTGGGTGCGCAGGGCCAGCGGGAACAACCCCGAGAAGTAGAAGAAGTACAACGTGCCCGCGAACAGGAACCCGGCCACGGCGGGGCGGGTCATCTGCCGTGCGTACCAGGACTCCAGGGCGGCGAGCAGCCACTCGCGTGGTCCACGGGTTCCGTCGTGCCGCGACGGCATGGTCCGCAGCGCCAGCGTCAGCGGTGCTCCCATCACCAGCAGCAGCGGGACCAGCATGCTGAGCAGCATGTGCCCGAGCATGTGCGCGCTGAACAGCACCCGTCCGTAGACCATCGGGCCGCCGCAGGTCAGCCAGATCAGCACCACCAGACCGGCGAACCAGCTCAGGGTCCGGACGACCGGCCACGGGTCCCCCCGCCGGTGCATGCGCCGGACGCCCACCAGGTACAGCCCGGCACCGAGGCCCGCCACGATCAGCCAGAGCAGGTCGGGCTGCCACGACGTGAACCACCGGCTCAGGGTGGGCTCCGGCGGCATCGGATACCCGGTCAGCGACTGCGCGACGGTCGGGTTCGGCCCCGGCACATCGGGCACCGGCGGGGCGCTCCGGGCCAGCGCCGCAGCCAGGCCGGTGGCCACCCCCATCACCGCCAGCTCACCGGTCACCAGCCGGAGGAAGGCATGCGCCCGGCCAGCCTCGAGTGCGGCCAGCACCCGCCGCCGCTGCCACCAGCCGGCCACCCCGAGCACCAGCAGCAGCCCCGTCTTGACCAGCACCAGGATCCCGTAGCGGCTGCCCAGGTCGGACAGCTGCCCGATCCGGATCCAGGCGCTGGCCACCCCGCTGAGCGCCAGGAAGGCGAAGGACCACAGGGCCAGTGGCGAGAACCGCCGAGCGGCGGTCACGCCGTCCGCACCGTCCCTGAGCCCGGGCCAGAGCAGGATCAGCCCCAGCAGCCCGCCGACCCAGATGCTCATGGCGACGAGGTGCACCCCCAGCCCGGTGACCGCCGTCTCGTGGCTGCCGCTGCCCGCGGCATGCCCGGCCAGCGCCGGGGGGATCAGAGCGCTCAGCGCGAGCAGGGTGAGCAGACCCACGGCGCGCAGGGTCTGCGCCCCGGCCGCCAGCAAGGAGATCAGAGCCGTCACGACGATCGTGAACAGCAGGCCCTGGCCGAGGTCGACCGCGGTGACGAACGCCCACACCTGCGACCCGAAGTCGGGGTCGGTCATCGGCACCCCGGCGACGTCCGCGTAGGTGAACAGGGTCAGGACGAGGGTGGCGGCCGCCCACACCCCGGCGCCGGCACTGGCCAGGACCAGCGCCGGGCGGTACCCCTCGGTCGCGCGTTTCAGCCCCGAGCGACCGCCGTGCGTGGCGGGCAGGGCCACCGCGGCCAGGACCAGCACGCCGATGGTCAGCGCGGCGGCCAGGTCGGTGAGCACCTTGAGCACCGGGATGCCCCAGCGGACAACGGGTCCCGGGTCTCCCAGAGCGAGCGGGGCGGCGGCCCCCGTGAGCCGCGCACCGGCCAGGACACCCAGCACGGCGAGCGCGAGGACAAGGGGCAGGACGACGACGAGGCGCCGGTCCGGAGTGGTCCCGGAAGCGGACGTCGCCCGAGTGGGGGCGGACGTGGTCACGGCGTCCACCATATGCCCGGTGCCCCGGCTCAGTCCGGTCGGAGCTCCTCGGAATAGCCGACCGAGACCCGGCGCAGGATCCCCGACGGGGACATCGAGTACTGTCCCATCCGCACCAGCGGCGGCGAGTAGACGTGGATCGACACCGAGCCGTCGACGGCCCCGCTGACCCGGTGGATGCGCTCGGGGCCGAAGGCGAAGCACCGCCCGGCCGCGACCCGACGCACCTGGGGACGCGAGCCCACGCGCAGCCGTGCCTCCTGCAGCACACCGCGGGTCACCGCGACGGCGCCGGAGGAGAGGTCGTGGTCGTGCCACCCGGTGTCGTCGGTGACGTTCCAGCACAGCAGCCAGACGTCGATGTGGCGGTCGCGGTAGAGCGAGGCGAAGTGCCGCCCTCCGGTGTCGTGGGCGACCGCGTGCTCCCATTGCGACGGGCGGGCGGCGAGAGCGTCCACCCACCGGCGCAGGGCGGCCGCGGGCAGGATGCGACCGGGGGCGAGGGTCTCGAGCGAGGTGAGGGTCATCACAGAGCCACCGTCAACAGCCGCGTCGGGTTGGTGCTGAACAGGGGCCGGGCCCGGGCGGGGTCGGCCCCGACGTCGAGCGGCGTGGCATAGGGGCGGTCCGAACCGTGCACCAGTGTCTGGGCGCCGACGACCCGGGCGACTGCCTCGATGGCGTGCCAGCCGTAGGAGGAGGTCTCGTAGAAGACGTGAGGGTCGGGGCGATCGGGGGGTTCCGGCCGAGGTCCTCCGCCGCGTGCGGCCAGCCGCTCGTGATGCAGCGGGGCCAGGCCGGCGAGGGCGACGAACGCTATCCGCAGGGTGGGGTGGTCGGCGGCACCGGCGACCTGCCATGCGTGCCAGGCGGCGTTCTGCTGCCCCACGTAGGGGACCAGCGCGGACCACCACGCGGGCAGGGCCGCCGTCTGCGCTCCGCCCGAGGCTGCGACGGGCCCGGGATGCACCAGCACCGGGACCCCCGCGTCGGCACAGACCGCCGGCACCCCGCCGATCCGCTCGACCCCGGCCGGCGTCGCCAGCGCCGTGGCCGGCACCTGGAGACCGATCACGCCCGGCCGGCCCAGGTCGCGGCGGATCCGCGCGAGGTCGGGCTCGACCAGGGCAGCCGACGCCCAGGGCACGAACGGCGGCCCGAACGCACCGGCGCCCTGGTGCCACTCCTCCAGCAGCGGCTGCGCCTGCGCCGGGTCGAGCAGTTCCAGGCCCAGCGGGCTGGACAGACCGACGCCGACCAGGTCGAACCCGTCCGCTGCGGCCTGGGCTGCGCGGGCCGTGACGTCGTGGTCGGCGGCGGCGACCACGTAGGGCGGCTCGCCCGCCAGGTGGAGGGTCCAGCCGACCAGCCGCGGCGCGACGGTGCGCTGGCGGAGGGCCTCGACGAGTCCCACGGGCCACAGGTGCTGATGCAGATCGACCCGCATGCGCCCTCCTCGACTCGCGGTGAACCGGTTCACCTCAGGGTAGTGAACCGATTCACCAAAGGCCAGGGGGTGCGCTTCTATGCTGGGCCCGTGCCAGAGGCCCGGGTCACCCTGCAGGACGTCGCCGACGAGGCCGGCCTGTCGAAGGCCGCCACGTCGTACGCCCTGCGCGGGATCAAGGGGTCCGCGCACACCCAGGAACTGGTCCGCGACATCGCCGACCGGCTGGGCTACTCGGCCAACCCCGCCGCCCAGGCCCTCGCCGGTGGCCGCTCGGGCGCCATCGGGGTGTGCGGCGCGCTGCACGACATGTGGCACCAGGGCCTCGCCGTCCAGCTCGCGGGCCGGCTCCGGGCCCAGGGGTTCGCGTCCTCGATCGCCGACACCGACGCCGACCCGACCCGCGAGCAGGACCTGGTCCAGGCCATGGCCCGTGGTCACCTCGACGGCGTGGTCGCCCTGGTCACCGACCCGTCGGCGCCCTGGTGGCGCGACCTGCCCGGTTCCTTCGCGGTGGTGAGCGTCGGTGACGTGCTGACCCACCGGCCGGCAGCCGGCAGCGTGGTGTTCGACAACGTCTACGGCGTGCGGACGGCGCTCGAGCACCTCGCGGGCCTGGGCCACCGCCGGATCGGGCTGCTCACCACCACACTGCCCTCCTCACCCGGCCGGCCGGCCGACACCCTGGCCGGCCAGATCGCCGGCCGGCTCGCCCTGGAGC
>JBAPWU010000366.1:0-5965 GCA_049283855.1 Kineosporiaceae bacterium | reverse complement strand
CCCGGGAACGTGCCGTCGCCCGGGAGGAGCGCCGCCGGCGGCAGGTCGCCACGGCGGCCTCGGTGCTCACCGGCGCCCAGTTCGTGCTGTCGTTCCTGGAGGTGGGCCTGGGCCGGGCCGAACAGCTGCGGGCGGCGGCCGAGGCCGAGCGGGTGGTGCGCGACCGCGAGCTGGGCGGGGTGCGCGAGCAGGTGTCCTCGCTGGCCGAGGAACTGGCCCGGCTGACCGACGTGGTGCACCGCGACGAGGTCGCCCGGGCCGAGCAGCGGATGCGGATCGACGCACTGCGCGAGCGGTGCCTCGACGAGGTGGGCGTCGAGGCCGACGCCCTGGTCGAGGAGTACGGCCCGCACCTGCCGGTGCCGCCGGCGCCGCTCGCGCCGGGGGAGAGCGAGCCGGAGGGCGGACGCCTGCCGGTGCCGTTCGTGCGGGCGGCCCAGGAGAAGCGGCTCCGGGCCGCAGAACGGGCGTTGTCGTTGCTGGGCACGGTGAACCCGCTGGCGCTGGAGGAGTACGCGGCGCTCGAGGAGCGGCACCGCTTCCTGACCACGCAGCTGGAGGACCTCAAGTCCTCCCGCAAGGACCTGCTCGACATCGTCAAGGAGGTCGACGAGCGGGTGGAGCAGGTCTTCACCGAGGCCTATCACGACACCGCCCGCGAGTTCGAGGGGGTCTTCGCGCGGCTGTTCCCCGGCGGTGAGGGCCGGCTGATCCTCACCGACCCCTCCGACATGCTGGCCACCGGGCTGGACGTCGAGGCCCGCCCGCCGGGCAAGAAGGTCAAGCGGCTGTCGCTGCTGTCAGGCGGGGAGCGGTCGCTGACCGCGGTGGCGTTGCTGGTGGCGATCTTCAAGGCCCGGCCGAGCCCGTTCTACGTGCTGGACGAGGTCGAGGCGGCCCTCGACGACACCAACCTGGGCCGATTGATCACGTTGCTGGAGGAGCTGCGGGCCTCCAGCCAGCTGATCGTGGTGACCCACCAGAAGCGGACGATGGAGGTCGCCGACGCACTGTACGGGGTGACCATGCGCGGCGACGGGGTGACCACGGTGGTCAGCCAGCGCCTGCGCGAGGACCAGTCCGCCTGAGTGCAATGTCACACAGTGCTCACCTGGTGAGCGCAGTGTCACGCTGTGCGCACGGCGTAGGGTAGAAGTCCGCTCAGAGTGACGGCTACAACGATCTGAGTCACCGCCAATCGGGTGAATCAGGCATCAGCTCGGTAACGATCGGGTGATTCCGTTGGGTCGCATGTGACAGATGGGGCAACGTAGAACCGTGCTCGCGATCGTTCTCGGAATGCTTCTGGTGCTCTCCCTGGCCGGCTACGTGATCTACTCCGTGGCCTGGCCCAATGTGCGTGAGGGCGCGCAGGTGCTCGCCCCGGAGGGGGAGCGACTGACCCGCGGTGCCCGCCGCCGGGCCCGGAGGGCCGCGGTCGTGGCCCGCACCACGGCGTCCGCCCTGCGCGAGCGGCTGCCAGGTGACTCCGCCGGGGCTGCCTCGGCTGCCGGATCCGCCGAGGCCGACTCGGCCGCGGCGGAGCAGGTGATCGACCTCACCCGGTCCGACGTGGTGGTGCTCAAGGTGGAGGCCGGCGTCCAGGCCCGGGCCGACAAGACCCAGGTGCCGCCGCGCCAGCAGGGCTCGCCGATGGCTACTCCTGCGACGGGAGTGTCCGGGACAATCTCCCGGTGACCTCCGACTACCTCGCGATCGCGATTGCCGCGACCGCCGTCCTCGCCGTCCTGATCGCCACCCTGCTCGTCGGCTCCAGGCGGCGTTCGCGGCGTCCCCCGCTGCCCGAGGCGCCACCGCGTCCGGCGCCGGGCGCCATCGGCGGAGAGGACGACCACGACGCACCCTCCGGCGTCCTGACCCGGCCCCGCGAGAGCGGGCCCGCGGTCGAGGAAGCCGAACTGGTCATCCCCGCGGTCCCCACCATCGAGCGGCCCGAATCGGCTCGCGGTCGTCTGGTCCGGCTGCGCGAACGGCTGGCCAGGTCGAACACGGCGCTCGGACAGGGCCTGCTCGGTCTGCTCACCCGGGACCGGATCGACGCGGCCACCTGGGACGAGGTCGAGGACACCCTGCTCCTGGCCGACATCGGCGCCGGGCCCGCCGCAGAGATCGTCGAGGGGCTCAAGCGTCAGGTCGCCGTCCTCGGCAGCCGCGACGCCGACCAGGTCAAGGCCCTGTTGCGGGCGCAGCTGATCGAGGCGGTCGACCCGAGCATGGACCGCTCCCTGGCCGTCACGCGGCACGAGAGCGAGACCGGCGGGCGCCCCGCCGTGGTCCTGGTGGTGGGGGTGAACGGCACCGGCAAGACCACCACGGTCGGGAAGCTGGCCCGGGTGCTGGTCGCCGACGACAAGGACGTGCTGCTCGGTGCCGCCGACACCTTCCGGGCCGCCGCGGTCGACCAGTTGCAGACCTGGGGGCAGCGGGTGGGCGTGCCCACGATCCGCAGCGATCGCGAGGGCGCCGACCCCGCAGCCGTCGCCTACGACGCGGTGAAGGCCGGGATCGAGCTCGAGGCGGACGTCGTGCTGATCGACACCGCGGGCCGGCTGCAGAACAAGGTCGGTCTGATGGACGAGCTGGGCAAGGTCAAGCGGGTGGTGGAGAAGCACGGCCCGGTCGACGAGGTGCTGCTGGTGCTGGACGCCACCACCGGGCAGAACGGCCTGCAGCAGGCCAGGGTGTTCGCCGAGGTGGTCGACGTGACCGGGATCGTGCTGACCAAGCTCGACGGCACGGCCAAGGGTGGCATCGTGGTCGCCGTCCAGCGCGCCCTCGGGGTGCCGGTGAAGCTGGTGGGCCTAGGCGAGGGCCCGGACGACCTGGCCCCGTTCGAGGTCGAGGCGTTCGTCGACGCACTGCTGAGCTGAGCCCGCGCCGGATCGTCGCAGGATCGGCGACGATGGAGATCACGGTGAAGGAATACGGCTGCCATCACCACCACTGTCACGCATCGTGATCTCCATCGTCACGCCACTCCCCTGACGCGGGCCCTCGGCCCCACGGGCGCCACCATCGGAGCAGCCGTCAACGCTGGCCACCACCGCCGCCGCGAACAAGATCACGATGTAGATCACGGTGCGCGACGAGTGGCTGAGCTGGGGTGATTGTCGGGCCCGGTCACGCATCGTGATCTACCACGTGATCACGCTCTGGGGCACCTGGTGATCACCCAGGCGGGACGGCGCGAGCCGCAGCAGGTGGTCAGCGCGTGCGCCACCCGGGTGCGGACACTTCCACCCGGGCGGGCACTTCTACCCGGGCGGGCAGTTCTACCCGGGTGGGCACTTCCACCCGGGTGGGCACTTCTACCCGGGTGGACACTTCCACCCGGGTGTGGACACTTCTACCCGGGTGTGGACACTTCTCGGGGCAAAAACGGCCTCACAGCCCGAGAAGTGTCCACACAGCCCGAGAAGTGTCCGCACCAGCCCGAGAAGTGTCCGCACCAGCCCGAGAAGTGTCCACACCAGCTCGAGGAGTGTCCGCACAGGGCCGCAAGGGGCCGGGCCTGTCCACACACAGCCCGAGAAGTGTCCGGGCGGGGGCGCAGGGCAGGGCCCGGTGCGGAAACGCAGGTTTCACGTCACCGGCCGCCCCGTCACACGCCCGTAACCTGATCGGCCCGTCCGGGAAACACCGGCCGGGAACCGTGGTGTCCCAGGTCGCCCCAGGGACGTGGCGCCGATGTCCAGGCCGCGTGCGGCCATTCGCTTGGCAATCACGACCTCCAAGGGGTACGGATGGATTCCGGAGATACCGCCTGGGTGCTCACGAGTGCTGCGCTCGTGCTGCTGATGACACCAGGCCTCGCGTTCTTCTACGGCGGCATGGTCCGCGCCAAGAGCGTGCTCAACATGATGATGATGTCGTTCATCACGATCGCCATCGTCAGCGTCCTGTGGGTGCTGTTCGGCTTCTCGGTCGCCTTCGGCGCCAAGGGCAACGGCTTCATGGGCGACTTCGGCTACGTCGGCCTCGGTGAGGCGATGAAGCAGATGACCACCATCAACCTGGGCGAGTACAAGATCCCCATGCTGGTGTTCGCCATGTTCCAGCTGATGTTCGCCGTGATCACCCCCGCCCTGATCTCGGGCGCGATCGCCGACCGGGCGAGGTTCCTGGGCTGGTCGGTGTTCGTCACCCTCTGGGTGAGCATTGTCTACTTCCCGGTGGCGCACTGGGTGTTCGACTTCGGTGACGCGGACGGCGCTCACGCCGGCTGGCTGGCCGCCCGCGGGGTCGAGGACTTCGCCGGTGGCACCGCGGTGCACATCAACGCCGGTGCCGCCGGCCTGGCCCTGGCCCTGGTGCTGGGCAAGCGCAACGGCTGGCCGAAGGCGCAGTTCAAGCCGCACAGCCTGCCGCTGGTGCTCCTGGGCGCCGGTCTGCTGTGGTTCGGCTGGTTCGGCTTCAACGCCGGGTCCGCCCTCGGCGCCAACGGGTTGGCCGCCCTCGCCTTCACCAACACCCAGGTGGCCACCGCCGGTGCGGTGATCGGCTGGCTCGTCGTGGAGAAGATCCGCGACGGGCACCCGACCAGTCTCGGGGCGGCGTCCGGGGTGGTGGCGGGGCTGGTCGCGGTCACCCCGGCCTGTGCCTTCATCGTGCCCTGGGCGGCCGTGGTGCTCGGCCTGCTGGCCGGCGCCCTGTGCGCGCTGGCGGTCGGGCTGAAGTACCGCTTCGGCTTCGACGACTCCCTCGACGTCGTCGGCGTGCACCTGGTCGGCGGCCTCGTCGGGTGCCTCTACCTCGGCTTCATGAGCACCGGAAAGGTGGCGGGCGCCGGTGGCGCCGCGGCGGACGGCCTGTTCTACGGCGGCGGCCTCTCCCTGCTCGGCAAGCAGGCGCTCGGCGCCGGCTCGGTGCTGGTGTACTCGTTCGTGATCGCCGGCCTGCTCGGCCTGGCCATCGACAAGACGATCGGCTTCCGCCTCGACCGTGAGGACGAGGAGAGTGGCGTCGACCTGGTCGAGCACGCCGAGACCGGGTACGACCTGGGTACCACCACCAGCGGCGGCTTCCACAGCGCCGGGATCACGACCAAGGAGAACGCGGAGGTGCCGGCATGAAGCTCGTCACGGCGATCGTCAAGCCGCACAAGCTCGACGAGGTGAAGTCGGCGCTGGAGGCCTTCGGGGTCCAGGGGATGACGGTCAGCGAGGCCAGTGGCTACGGCCGTCAGCGCGGTCACACCGAGGTCTACCGGGGCGCGGAGTACACCGTGGACCTGGTGCCCAAGGTGCGGCTCGAGGTGCTGGTCGACGCCGCGGACGCGGCCGACGTCGTCGAGGTGATCGTCAAGGCCGCCCAGACCGGGCGGATCGGCGACGGCAAGGTCTGGACCACTCCGGTCGACGACGTGGTGCGCGTGCGAACCGGTGAGCATGGGGTCGATGCACTCTGATCTGAGCCCCACCGCCCCGCAGGATCTGCGCCGGGACCGTCTGGCGCTGGCCCTGCGGGGCGGGCCCCCGGGCCCGCAACGCCGGCTGGGTATCACCTCGCTGGTGGAGCGGGCCCTCGGCACGGCGTGGGAGAGCGCTGTGGGCGAGGTGGGGCTCACCACGACCGACGGCGTCGCGCTGGCGGTGGTCGGCAGCGTGGCCCGGAGCGAGACCGGACCGGCCAGCGACATCGACCTAGTCCTCCTGCACGACGGACGGCGCTCCGCCGACACGATCGCGACCCTCGCCGAGCGGCTGTGGTACCCGTTGTGGGACAGCGGATCCCGGATCGACCACTCGGTGCGCACCCCGGCCCAGTGCCGGGAGGTGGCGGCCGCGGACACCTCGGCCGGGATCGGGCTGCTGGACCTGCGTCAGGTCGCGGGCGACGCCGGGCTGGTGGTGCGGGCGCGGACCCAGTTGCTGGCCGACTGGCGCGGCGGGATCCGGCGCCGGATCCCGGCCCTGCTGGAGGCGCTCACCGAGCGGGCCGGCAG
>JBAPWU010000365.1:0-11427 GCA_049283855.1 Kineosporiaceae bacterium | reverse complement strand
CCCCAGCGCCGCACGCCAGAACGGGCGCACGGCCTCGGCGTCGAGCACGTCGAGGGCGATCTCGACCCGCTCCGGGGGCGGCAGCGCCACCGCTCCCACCGACGCCGAGGCCTGCACGATCTGGTGCGCCAGCTCGACGTCCAGCTGGGTCAGGCCGCCGGCCGAGTGCGTGGCCAGGGTGAAGGTCACGGTGCACCAGCGGAGATCGATGTCCGGGTGATGGTTCATCAGCTCGGCGTCCTCGGCGACGATCCGCACCAGCTGGACCGCCTCCTCGAAGGAGGGCGCGCGGACGGCGAGCACGAGGGTTCCGCACGCGCCGCGGTGCACCCCGGGGAGGTCGGTGAGCTGCCGGGTGACCTCGTCGTCGTCGAGCAGGCGGGGAGTCGGGTACGCCATCGGTCCACTGTGCCAGGCTGGCGAGGTGAACGAGGTGACCTGGGTGGTGGCCGCCGCCGTGGTCGACGACCTGGTGCGCCCGCGCCGGCTGCTCGCCGCCCGGCGCACCGAACCCGACTGGGCCGCCGGGCGGTGGGAACTGCCCGGAGGCACCCGCGAACCGGGCGAGGACCCGCAGGCCGCGCTGCACCGCGAGCTCGCCGAGGAGCTCGGCGTCACCGTGAACCTCGGCGAGGAGGTGCCCGGCCCGGACGGCGTGCAGCTGGGCTGGCCGATCCGGCCCGGCTATCGGATGAGGGTGTGGTGGGCAGCGGTCGCCAGCGGCGAGCCGGCGCCGATCGAGGCCCACGACGCCGTGGTCTGGCTCGACGCCGGCCGCTGGTCGGACCTGGAGTGGCTGGCCTCGAACAGCCCGATCGTGACCGAGCTGGCGGCGGCAGTGCCGGGCGAGGGCCGATGAACGCAGACCCTCGCCCCGGCCCGACCAACTCCCTCACCGATGTGGCCGGCGTGAGGGTCGGGCATGCGGCGCGGCGCGGCGACGGCTGGCTCACCGGAACGACCGTCGTGCTGGCACCGCCGGGCGGCGCCGTCGCGGGCGTCGACGTGCGCGGTGGCGGCCCGGGCACGCGGGAGACCGACGTGCTCGATCCGCGCACCCTGGTCGAGCGGATCCATGCGGTCGTGCTCACCGGAGGGAGCGCCTTCGGTCTCGCCGCGGCGGACGGCGTGATGCATCGGCTGAGCGCCGCCGGCATCGGCTACCCGGTGCCGGTGGCCGGGGGCGTCATCGCGGTGCCGATCGTCCCCGCCGCGGTGATCTTCGATCTGGGTCGCGGGGGCGATCCCGCCAACCACCCGGACGCCTCCTTCGGTGAGGTGGCCTACGACTGCGCGTCCGACGGCCCGGTGCCCCAGGGTGTTCTGGGGGCAGGGACCGGGGCGAAGGCCGGTGGGCTCAAGGGCGGCGTCGGTTCGGCGAGCGCCGTGCTCGAGGGCGGCACCACCGTGGCGGCGCTGGTGGTGGTGAACGCGATCGGATCCTGCGTCGACCCCGTCACCGGTGAGCTGTACGCCGTCCGGTTCGGGCTGCCGGGGGAGTTCGAGCGATCCGCGGCCCCGAGCCGCCGGCCGCAGCCCGCGCCCCCCACCGCAGGCCCCGGCGACCCCTCCGGCATCCCGCAGGCCACCACCCTCGGGGTGATCGCGACCGACGCGGTGCTGACCACGGCCCAGTGCGCCAAGGTGTCGGGCGTCGGGCACGACGGCCTCGCCCGCGCGATCCGGCCGGTGCACACGATGTTCGACGGGGACACCCTGTTCACCCTGGCGACCGGCGCGGGGGCGACGCCCGACGCGCTCGCCTTCCACGCCCTGCTGAGCGCTGCCGGGGACTGTGTGACCCGGGCGATCGGGCACGCGATGCTGGCGGCCGAGCCGGTGAGCACGGCGGAGGGGCTGCTGCCCAGCTATGGCAGCAGCCGGGGTTCGGCGTCCGCACGCCTAGACTGAGTCCAGGCCGCGGCCCGCCGAGGACCGCGACATCCGATCATCCCCGACCCGGAACGAGTGCTCCCGCATGTCTCTGTGTACCCGCGACGACCTGCGCAACATCGCGATCGTCGCCCACGTCGACCACGGCAAGACCACGCTGGTCGACGCCATGCTCTGGCAGACCGGTTCCTTCGGGGAGCACCAGCACGTCGACGAGCGGGCGATGGACTCCGGCGACCTGGAGCGGGAGAAGGGCATCACCATCCTGGCCAAGAACACCGCGGTGCGCTGGGACGGCAAGGGCGCCCCCGCCGGCGGGGTCACCTTCAACATCGTCGACACCCCCGGCCACGCCGACTTCGGCGGCGAGGTCGAGCGCGGCCTGTCCATGGTCGACGCGATCGCCCTGCTGGTGGACGCGTCCGAGGGGCCGCTGCCGCAGACCCGGTTCGTGCTGCGCAAGGCGCTGCAGGCCCACCTGCCGGTGATCCTGGTGGTGAACAAGGTGGACCGGCCCGACGCGCGGATCTCCGAGGTGGTCGACGAGACCTACGAACTGTTCATGGACCTGATCGACGGCACCGGGCTCGACCCGGACAAGGCTCTCGAGTTCCCGATCGTCTACGCCTCGGCCAAGACCGGCCGGGCCAGCCTGGAGCGCCCGGCCGACGGCACCCAGCCGAACAGCCCCGACCTGCAGCCCCTGTTCGAGACCATCCTGGCCACGGTCCCGGCCCCGTCCTACGACGACGAGGTGCCGCTGCAGGCGCACGTCACCAACCTGGACGCCTCGCCCTTCCTCGGCCGGCTGGCCCTGTGCCGGGTGCGCTCGGGCACGATCCGCAAGGGGCAGCAGGTGGCCTGGTGCCGCCGTGACGGCGCCATCCAGAAGGTCAAGGTCACCGAGCTGCTGATGACCGAGGCACTGGAGCGGGTCACCGCCTCCAGCGCGGGACCCGGCGACATCATCGCCGTCGCGGGCATCCCGGAGATCACCATCGGGGAGACCCTGGCCGACCCGGACGACCCGCGTCCGCTGCCGCTGATCACGGTGGACGAACCGGCGATCTCGATGACCATCGGCACCAACACGTCCCCGCTGTCCGGCAGGTCCAAGGGCGCCAAGGTGACCGCACGGCTGGTCAAGGACCGGCTCGAGCGTGAGCTGGTCGGCAACGTCTCGATCAGGGTGCTTCCGACCGAGCGCCCCGACACCTGGGAGGTGCAGGGCCGCGGTGAGCTGGCGCTGGCGATCCTGGTCGAGACGATGCGCCGCGAGGGGTTCGAGCTCACCGTCGGCAAGCCGCAGGTCGTCACCCGGACGGTCGACGGCAAAGTGCACGAGCCGTTCGAGCACCTGACCATCGACGCGCCCGAGGAGTACCTGGGCGCGATCACCCAGCTGCTCGCCGTCCGCAAGGGCCGGATGGAACAGATGACGAATCACGGCACCGGTTGGGTGCGGATGGAGTTCACCATCCCCGCCCGGGGCCTGATCGGGTTCCGGACCGAGTTCCTCACCGACACCCGGGGCACGGGGATCGCCCACCACGTCTTCGAGGGCTACGAGCCCTGGGTCGGCGACCTGCGCACCCGGCCCAGCGGGTCCCTGGTCGCCGACCGGGCCGGGGCGGCCACCGGGTTCGCGATCGCCAACCTGCAGGAGCGGGGAACGCTGTTCGTCGAGCCGACCACCGAGGTCTACGAAGGGATGGTCGTCGGCGAGAACTCCCGGGCCGACGACCTCGACGTGAACATCACCAAGGAGAAGAAGCTCAGCAACATGCGGTCCTCGACCGCCGACGAGTTCGAGCGCCTGGTGCCGGCCCGCAAGCTGTCCCTGGAGCAGTGCCTGGAGTTCTGTCGCGACTCCGAGTGCGTCGAGGTGACCCCGGACGCCGTCCGGATCCGCAAGGTGGAGCTGTCGGCCGTCGACCGGGAGAAGGGCCGGGCCCGCTCCCGCCGCGCCTGAGGGTTCGCCGGTAGCTCAAATCGTTACGCGACGGCAACTGGATTCGCCGCCTGCCCTCATCAAGCCCGATCGCCGCTCGCGATTGAGCACAATGTCAGCCCACAGGCCCATTCACATGCAAGATGCTCAAGTGATGTGCTTCGCCGGTCACGGGGGGCGGCACCGTGCCGGGACTAGGCCGTGGGTACCCGGTCGTCACCCGTCGGGTCAGTCCTACGCTGCTTCGCAGGCGTCGGCTACTGTGCGCCTACAGCGGGCCCGGAGGATGTGCTGCCATCCGGCGTGCCTGCAGGAGGACGACCCGTTCGAGGCCCGTCGCGATGGGAGGTGCGCAGTGGCGATCGAGGGCTGGACCCGCCCGGAGAAGAGCCCTACTGGTGAGCCGGTCAAGCGGGACGTCGACAAGGCCATCGAGGGCCTGTCGCTGACCCGGTTGGCCGTGCGCCGGCTGCGCCGTGACAAGTTGACCATGATGTCGCTGGTCGTCGTGGTCAGCTTCTTCGTCCTGGCCGCCGCGGCGCCGCTCCTGTCGGCCACGAAGATCCTGGACCCGTTCGCCTTCAACAACGATCTGATCGACCAGGCCACCGGCGGTCTACCCAAGGGCGGTGGCGGAGGATTCAGCTGGGGCCACCCGCTCGGGGTCGAGCCGGGGACCGGGCGTGACGTGCTGGCCCGCCTGGTGCTCGGGGTGACCTTCTCGCTCATGGTAGCGATCAGCGCCACCGTGGTGGCAGTGATGATCGGCACGGTGCTCGGCATCATCTCCGGCTACGTCGGCGGCACGGTCGACATGCTGATCAGCCGTCTGGTCGACATGACCCTGGCGTTCCCGCAGACGCTGATGCTGATCGCGCTCTCGGGCCTCTTCATCGAGGCGCTCGTCTCGGCGGGGGTTCCCTCGGGCAATCCCTCCAACGGGGTGTACATCATCCTGGTGCTGGGCCTCTTCGGCTGGCCGAGCTTCGCCCGCCTGATCCGCGGGCAGGTGCTCTCGCAGCGCGAGCGGGAGTACATCGAGGCGGCACGCAGTCTGGGCGCCCGCAACGGGCGGATCTACTTCAAGGAACTGCTCCCGAACCTGTGGGCCCCGGTGCTGGTGTACTTCACCCTCACCCTGCCGGCCTTCATCTCGGCCGAGGCCGCGCTCAGCTTCCTGTCGGTGGGCATCAAGCCGCCGACCCCCACGCTGGGGAACGTCCTGGCCAATTCGACCAACTACTCGAGCAGTGACTTCACCTACTTCTTCTTCCCCGCCCTGATCATCGCGACCCTCGTGGTCAGCTTCAACCTGCTCGGCGACGGTCTGCGCGACGCGCTCGACCCCAAGGCCAACCGATGATCGAGGGCCCCCTGATGTCCTGGCGGCGCACCCGCTGCCAGGTGTTGCACCGCTGTTTCGGTACAACAGACTCTAAGGAGAGTGCATGACCCACAAGACGAGGGTGGTAGCGACTGTCGCGGCCGCTGTCGCACTGACAGTTGCCGCCTGCGGCTCGGACGGCTCGTCGGGCAGCCAGAGTTCGTCGTCCGCCGGGGCGACTGGTGCTGCTGCGGCCGGCGCCGGTGGGACCCTCTACTACCTGACCAAGCGGCCCGCGGAGCACCTGGACCCGCAGCGCACCTACATCGGTCGCGACCTGGCCGACATGGGGCGCATCGTGTACCGCAGCCTGGTCCAGTTCCCGGTGACCGAGGATCTCAAGGAGGCCGCGACCCCGGTCCCCGACCTCGCCACCGACACCGGGAAGTCCGAGAACGGCGGCAAGCAGTGGACGTTCACGCTCAAGGACGGGGTCAAGTGGCAGGACGGCAAGGACGTCACCTGTGAGGACCTGAAGTACGGGTTCTCGCGGTCGTTCGCGACCGACGTCATCACCGGTGGTCCGAACTATCAGCTGGCCTACCTCGACGTCCCGAAGAAGGACGGCGCGGCCATCTACAACGGGCCGTACAAGAAGCAGGGGCAGGCGGACTTCGACAAGGCCGTCACCTGCACCGGCAAGACGATCACCTACCGGTTCAGCAAGCCCTGGCCGGACTTCCCGCTGGCCATCGCCTCGTTGCGGGTCTTCGACCCGTACCGCGCCGACCAGGACAAGGGCGACCAGTCCAACTACGCCATCTTCTCCACCGGCCCCTACAAGCTCCAGGGCACCTGGACGAAGGGGACCGGGGGCACGTTCGTCCGCAACGAGCAGTACGACCCCAAGACCGACGGCGTCCGCAAGGCCCTGCCGGACAAGATCGTCTTCCAGGAGGGCCTGACCAACGAGATCATCTCTCAACGGCTGATCGCGGACGGCGGCAACGACAGGTTCGCCGTCACCGACCGTCAGGTGCCGCCGGCCTTCTTCGCGCAGGTGACCGGGAAGGTCGCGGAACGGGTCGCCAACCCGGAGTCGCCGTTCGTCAACTACCTGTTGCCGAACTTCAACCGGATGACGAACCCCAAGGTCCGTCAGGCCCTCGCGATGTCGACGAACAAGGCCGCCTACGCGGCTGCCCTGGGCGGTGAGAAGGTCTCCAAGCCGGCCAAGTCGATCGTCAGTTCGGCGCTGGTGGGCTACAAGGACAACCCGGCCTTCACCGCTCCGGACGCCGGTGACGTCGAGGGCGCCAAGAAGCTGCTCACCGAGGCCGGGGTCCCCATGCCCTACCCGCTGAAGGTCACCTACTCGGGCGGTACCCCGACGAGCGACAACTCGTTCGCCGCGCTCAAGGACACCTGGGACAAGGCGGGCTTCAACGTCACCCTCGACCCGCTGACCGACACCTACTACGACGTGGTGCAGAACCCCAGCAACAAGACCTCGGACGTCGTCTGGGGCGGCTGGGGCGCTGACTGGCCGGCGATCTCGACGGTCATCCCGCCGCTGTTCGACTCGCGGATCAACCTGACCGCCAAGTCGAACGGCCAGGACTACGGCAACTACAAGAGCGACGCCATCAACAAGATGCTCGACGAGGCTGCGGCCCTGGGCGACCTGCAGCAGCAGGCCGATGCCTACGGCAAGATCGACGAGGCGCTGGGCAAGGACGTCGCGTACATCCCGCTCGACATCACGAAGTTCTACCTGCTGCGTGGCTCGAAGGTCACCGGGTACATCAACAACCCCGCAACCAACATGTATGCCGACCTCGGTTCGGTCGGGGTCGCCAAGTAGTCCCGCAGTAACCACCGGCTCGACACGGGTGGTGGACAGGTCGATCGATCGGCCTGCCCACCACCCGCGAGTCGATGGCCGGCGCCGTGCAGGGTGGACGAGAGGAGCGGCCCGCAGGGGCCGGTGACACGTGGGCGCGTATGTGATCCGACGTATCGCGGTGGGTGTGGTTCTGCTGTTCGTGATGAGCTTCGTCACCTTCGCGCTCTTCTTCGCCGGCCCTGATCCGGCCAAGTTCACCTGCGGCAAGATCTGCACCCCCGAGCTGATCGAGCAGAACCGCAAGGCGCTCGGGTACGACAAGCCCTGGCCGGTGCAGTGGACCAGCTTCGTCAAGGGCATCGTGGTCGGCCGCGACTTCCCGGAGGACCCGAAGCTGCGCGAGTCCGCGCCGCAGACCATCGCCCGGTGCGACGCCCCGTGTCTGGGCTACTCGCCGATGGCCAGCGCCCCGGTGCTGTCGGTGCTGAAGCAGAAGATCCCGGTATCGGCCTCCCTCGCGCTGGGGGCCTTCATCATCTGGATGGTCCTGGGCATCTCGGGCGGGATCGTCGCCGCCCTGCGCAAGGGCTCGTGGATCGACCGCGGGCTGGTCGGAACCGCGCTGATCTTCTACGCCTTCCCGACCTTCTTCATCGGGCTGTTCCTCTACCAGTACTTCGCCCTGAAGTGGCAGTTGGTCCCGGTGCCCGCCTACACCCCGCTCACCGAGAGCCCGGGGCTGTGGCTGCAGGGCCTGGCGCTGCCCGCACTCACCCTCGCGCTGTTCTACACCGCCGGGTACGTGCGGATGACCCGGACGTTCGTGCTCGAGTCGCTGAGCGAGGACTACCTGCGCACGGCCAAGGCCAAGGGCCTCAAGCCCGGGCGGATCCTGTTCAAGCACACCATGCGCGCCGCGCTGACCCCGATCGCCACCATCGCGGGGCTGGATCTGGGCGGGCTGCTGGGCGGGGCCATCATCACCGAGCAGGTGTTCAACTACGACGGGCTGGGCAAGCTCGCGGTGCAGTCCGCGCAGACCTTCGACCTGCCGATGACGGTCGGCATCGTGGTGCTCCTGGCCTCGTTCATCATCACCGCCAACATCGTGGTCGACGTGCTGTACGCCGTGATCGATCCGCGCGTGAAGTACGCCTAGGAGGCCGCGATGACCGCCCAGACGATCTCATCCTCCGCCGTCCA
Organism: Kineosporiaceae bacterium; assembly: GCA_049283855.1. GTDB lineage: Bacteria > Actinomycetota > Actinomycetes > Actinomycetales > Kineosporiaceae > JADJPO01. The sequence goes on along the minus strand of JBAPWU010000365.1, from coordinate 3,210 downwards.
CGAGCGCAGGGCCGGTCCGGTGCTCTCGGTCCGGGATCTGCAGGTGCACTTCCCGACCGAGGACGGTCTGGTCAAGGCCGTGGACGGCATCTCCTTCGATCTGTACGCCGGCAAGACCCTCGGCGTCGTCGGCGAATCGGGATCGGGCAAGTCGGTGATGAGCCAGGCCATCCTCGGGCTGCACCGGGGCACCCGGGCGTTCGTGGCGGGGAACATCTATCTGGGGGACGACGACCTCCTGCTCCTGCCGGACGAGGACCTGCGCAGGCTGCGTGGCCTCGACATGGCCATGGTGTTCCAGGACCCTCTCTCCGCGTTGCACCCGTACTACACGGTGGGCAACCAGATCATGGAGGCCTACCGGGTCCACAACAGGGTGAGCAAGGCACAGGCGCGGACCAGGACCATCGAGATGCTCGACCTGGTCGGCATCCCCAACCCGAGCAAGCGGGTCGACCAGTACCCGCACGAGTTCTCGGGGGGCATGCGCCAGCGGGCGATGATCGCCATGGCCCTGGTGAACGATCCGAAGCTGCTGATCGCCGACGAGCCGACCACCGCGCTGGACGTGACCGTGCAGGCCCAGATCCTGGACCTGATGAAGGAGTTGCAGCGCGAATTCGGCTCGGCGATCATTCTGATCACTCACGACCTGGGGGTCGTGGCTCGCATGGCCGACGACATCATGGTGATGTACGGCGGCAGGGCGGTGGAGAAGGGCGCGGTCAACGAGGTCTTCTATCGGCCCAAGCACCCGTACACGATGGGACTGCTGAAGTCGATGCCGCGGCTGGACCAGAGCAGGCGCGAGACGCTCGACCCCATCCCCGGCAACCCCCCCTCTCTGATCAATCTCCCAGACGGATGCTCCTTCCACCCACGGTGCACCTTCCGCGACGAGGTCCCCAACGATCGTTGCCGTCGCACGATGCCGGAGCTGACGGTGCTGGGCCACGGCCAGGAGGTGCGGTGCTTCCTGACCGCATCGGACAGATCCCGGCTCCTCTTCGACTGGCGCGGCGACCAGGAGTCGAGCGAGTCCAGTCATCTCGAAGGTGGTGAGCGCGAGTGAGCACCGCCGACTCGGCGTCGGTCGTCGCCGGACTCCCCCGGGTGGAGGTCGGCGAGACGATCCTCAAGGTCACCGACCTTCGCAAGCACTTCCCGGTGAAGAAGCCCGGCATCATCCGGCTGCCCGACGATCCGGTCAAGGCCGTCGACGGGATCACCCTGGAGGTCCGCCGGGGGCAGACGCTCGGCCTGGTCGGTGAGTCCGGGTGCGGCAAGTCGACGGCCGGCCGGACCATGCTGAAGCTGCTCGAACCGACCAGCGGCACGATCGAGTTCGCCGGCACCGACATCACCCACGCCGAGGGCCGGGAACTGCGCCTCCTGCGCCGTCAGATGCAGATGGTGTTCCAGGACCCGTACGGCTCGCTCAACCCGCGACACAGCATCGGGAAGATCATCGCTTCGCCGTTCGAGATCCAGAAGGTCAAGCCCACGGGGGGCGTCAAGGCCGCCGTCCAGGAACTCATGGAGCGTGTGGGGCTGAACCCGGAGCACTACAACCGGTACCCGCACGAGTTCTCCGGCGGGCAGCGCCAACGCATCGGCGTCGCCCGGGCCATCGCCCTGCGTCCCCAGCTCGTGGTGTGCGACGAACCGGTCTCGGCCCTGGACGTCTCGATCCAGGCCCAGGTCGTCAATCTGCTCGAGGACATCCAGGCCGAGCAGCAGATGGCCTACGTGTTCATCGCTCATGACCTGTCGGTGGTTCGTCACATCTCCGACCGCGTGGTCGTGATGTACCTGGGAAAGATCATGGAGAACGCGGACCGGGACACCCTGTACGAGGCTCCGCGGCACCCGTACACGAAGGCGCTGCTGTCCGCCGTCCCGGTTCCCGATCCCGCCTACACCGCGCGGGTGGATCGGATCCGCCTGCAGGGTGACCTGCCCTCACCCGCCAATCCGCCGTCGGGGTGCGTGTTCCGCACGCGATGCTGGAAGGCCCAGGACAGGTGCGCCAGCGAGGTCCCGCCGCTGGTCGAACTCGCACCGGGCCATCAGGTGGCCTGCCACTTCCCGGAGCCTGCCCTCGAGGGCGTCTCGTTCGTCCCCACGATCGACGACGGCGAACCCACCGTTGCATGAGCACGCCCACCTCGCCGGGCGGGCGCCGGCTGCTGCTGGTGCATGCCCATCCAGATGACGAGAGCATCACCACCGGGGCGACCATGGCGCTCTATGCGGCGTCCGGCGCCCAGGTCGTCCTGGTCACCTGCACCCGGGGTGAGCAGGGCGAGGTGATCCCGTCCGAACTGGCCCACCTGGCCGCGGACCGCGACGACACCCTCGGGGCCCATCGCGAGTACGAGCTGGCCGCGGCGATGGCCGCACTGGGCGTGCGCGACCACCGGTTCCTGGGCGTGACGGTGGGACGGCGCTACCGGGACTCCGGGATGACCTTCGACGCCGCCGGCGCGGTGGTGATGCCGGACGACGCACGCCCGGACGCGTTCGCCCGGGCGGACGTCGACCGGGCCGCCGGGTACCTGGCCGAGGTGATCGCCGACGTCCGCCCGCAGGTGGTCGTCACCTACGACCCCACCGGCGGATACGGCCATCCCGACCATGTGCAGACCCACCGGGTGACCATGCGGGCGCTGGCCCTGGCCGGCGCCGAGCGGCCGGGGTGGACGGTGCCCAAGGTCTACTGGGTGGTCGATCCGGACGACGCTCCGACCGCGGCCGTCGACGGCACCGCGTTCCTGGACGCGAAGGCGGCCGCGCTGCGCGCCCACGTCACCCAGATCGTGGTCGATGAGCCGTACTTCGCGCTGAGCAACGAGATCAGCCAGCTGATCGAGCCGGTGGAGTACTTCCGGCGGGTGGGCGGCCCGAGTGGACCCGAGACGGACCTGTTCGCCGGCCTCTGATCCGCGCGCTGCGAACAGCTCACTCAGCGTGACCCTTCTGGGTGACAAAGGGCGAGCGGAGGGATGAGATCGGTCGCTCACCGTGGTCACGGACCCAGGTCGGGCGTCATTGTCGTCACGTACCGGTGACCACCGGTTCCGGTCTGACGAGGAGTGACGTGGGTAGACACATGGACGAGTCGCCGGCTCGCGGAACCACGCCGCTGGTCGAGACCCCGGCACCGGTGGGCGGCGCGGCCGGCCAGGGACAGGGCGGCGTCGGGGCCCT
>JBAPWU010000364.1:0-15638 GCA_049283855.1 Kineosporiaceae bacterium | reverse complement strand
CGACGAGCCGCCGCCCGAGGATGAGCCGCCTCCGCGGGCCCGCCGTCCGGAGCGTCCGGAGCCGCCGGCCAGGCAGCCCCCGACGGTCGCCGCGGCCCAGGACCAGGACGTGAGCGTCGACGACCCCGACATCGAAGGGTCCGGCCTGGTCGGCCGGCCCGTGGTGGAGCAGCTGCTCGGCGGCAGGGTGATCGAGGAGCGCGACGAGTGAGTGTGCTGGACGCCGTCGACGGCTGGGACGTGCCCCACGTCGCCGTGGCCGTGGTCGGAGCCGGCGGCACCGTGCTGGAGACGCGCGGACCGGTCGATCGCCCGTTCCGGCTCGCCTCGATCTCCAAGCTGCTCACCAGTTACGCGCTGCTGGTCGGCGCCGAGGGTGGATCGATCGGCCTGGACGACGCGGCGGGCCCTCGCGGGGCGACCGTGCGGCACCTGCTGGCCCACGCCTCCGGGCTCGGGTTCGAGGCCGGTGACCGGGTACGGGCCCGGCCCGGGAAGCGTCGGATCTACTCCAACGCGGGGATCGAGGCCGCCGCCCAGCACCTGGCCGAACGGACCTCGGTCGGCTTCGAGAACTACCTGACCGAGGCGGTGCTCACCCCCCTCGGGATGGCGAGTTCGAGCCTGTACGGCTCACCCGCGCACGACGTCTACGGCCCGGTCGTGGACCTGCTCGCCTTCGCCGGTGAGCTGTTCGCGCCCCGGCTGCTGCCCGAGGCGACCCTGCGGGAGGCGATCGGGGTGCAGTTCCCCGGACTGTCCGGCGTGATGCCCGGCATCGGCCGGTTCGACCCGTGCGACTGGGGTCTGGGGTTCGAGCGCAACTTCGGCCGGCCGAAGCACTGGGCCGGCACGCTGGCGTCCACGCAGGCCTTCGGGCATTTCGGCGCCGCGGGCACCTTCTTCTGGGTCGATCCGGTCGCCGCCGTGGCCTGCATCTGCCTGACCGACCGTCCGTTCGACGCCTGGGCGCTCGAGGCCTGGCCCCCGTTGTGTGATTCCGTTATCTCTGCCTACGGGCCAGGTGTCGCTCCCAGCACGTAGGCTCGGCCCTGTGTACGAAGGCGTGGTCCAGGACCTCATCGACGAACTCGGCCGGTTGCCGGGCGTCGGTCCCAAGAGCGCGCAACGGATCGCCTTCCACCTGCTCGCCAGCGACCCGCTCGATATCCAGCGGCTCGTGTCGGCGCTGACCGAGGTCACCGAGAAGGTGCGGTTCTGCAGCGTCTGCGGCAACGTGTCGGCCGACGAGCAGTGCCGGATCTGCCGTGACGAGCGCCGCGACCTGGCCCTGATCTGCGTGGTCGAGGAGCCGAAGGACGTCGTGGCGATCGAGAGGACCCGCGAGTTCCGGGGGCGCTACCACGTGCTCGGCGGCGCGATCAGTCCGATCGAGGGCGTCGGCCCCGACGATCTGCGGATCAGGGAGTTGCTCACCCGGCTGGCGGACGGCGTGGTCACCGAGATCATCCTGGCGACCGATCCGAACCTCGAGGGCGAGGCGACGGCGACCTATCTGGCCCGCCTGCTCAAGCCGATGGGGCTCCGGGTGACCCGGCTGGCCTCGGGGCTGCCGGTCGGCGGCGACCTGGAGTACGCCGACGAGCTGACCCTGGGGCGCGCGTTCGAGGGCAGGCGACTGCTCGATGTCTGACAACCACGTGGGGACGTGATCGGTGATGTCCAGCACCCGCAGCGACGTCCGGCCGAATGCCGAGGCGGTCGAACTGCGCCGCCTCGCCGGTGAGACGGCGAGCGACTCGCAGACCTACCTGCATGCGGTGACCGCCGTCGCCGCGGGCAACCAGCCCGACTCGGCGATCCCGGTGCTGATGCTCGCGGTCTCCCAGATCCTGCTGGCCGGGGCCCGGCTGGGCGCGATCACCGACGTGGTGCCCAGCGAACGGTTCGAGCCGGACGCCGGCCCTGACGCCGACATCGACCCGGTGCGGGTCGGTCTGGCCAACCTGTTCGAGGGGGTCGACGAGTACGCCGACCTGGTCGACCCGCTGACCAGCGGAGAGGTGGTGCGCGGGGCCCTGTCGGACGATCTGGCCGATATCGCCGCCGATCTCGTGCACGGGCTGCGGCACTACGAGGCCGGCCGGGTCGACGAGGGCCTGTGGTGGTGGCAGTACTCCTACCTGTCCACCTGGGGCCCGCGGGCCACCAGCGCGCTGCGGGTGCTGCAGTCGATGATCGGCCACCTCCGTCTCGACGTGGACCCCGACACCGTGGCCGACGCCGAGTTCGACGCCCTGCACCCCAAGGACGCCTGAAGCCGCTTCGTTCGTCTCAGGCGACCCGGGTGCCGCGGGGCAGGCGCCGGGCGGGTGCGCGCAGCCGGCGGACGGCGATGCCGGCGAACAGGGTGCCCAGGGCGAGATCGGCGGCCAGCCCGAACGGCCAGGTGATGCCGAGCCGCTCCCGCTGGATCGCGCGCTGGCGTTCGTGCTCGGAGTAGGCGGCCTGGGGGTCGCCGTTGCCCGTGCACCAGTCTCTGACCGGGTCGGGGCCGAGCCGGGCCTCGCGCACCCCGGACCGGATCGCGGTCAGCGGGTCGTCGGTGGTGTTGCCGTCCAGGGGCTTGGGCGCAGCGTCGGCGAGCACGACATAGGGCGAGGCCGCGAGCAGCCACCAGGACCGCTCGCTGTGGAAGACCCCCATCTCCTGGGTCTGGCTGACGCACGTCGGGGCGGAGCCGTCGGAGGTGTACTCGGACTGGCGCACGGTCACCTTCTCCTGGCTGGTCGCCAGAGGGATCGAGAGGGCGAACAGCAGCGGCAGGCCCAGGCCCAGGAAGATCACACTCAGGTAGGTGAGCAGGGCCGAGGACGACGTGCGCGCCGCGATCGCCGACCAGCCCAGCCCGATCGCACAGATCACCAGCAGCACCAGCGCCAGCAGCGCCAGCACCACGAGCAGCCGGGCGACCGGCGTCCCGCCGTCGAGGAAGGCCCAGACGATGAACGGGGCGGCACAGGCCAGGAGCGCCAGCGCGACCGCCCACGACGCCACCAGCTTGCCGAGGACGATCTGCAGCGGGGTGAGCAGCGTGGTCTGCAGGGTCGCCAGGATCCCCGCCGTCCGGTCGCCGTTGATGCTGGTCGACGACAGCGCCGGCACGACCAGGGCGCCGAGGGAGAGGACCAGGAACACGATGATCCCGAAGACCATCCGCCCGGCCTGGGCATGCATCCGCGTGGCGTCGGCGGTGTCGCCGAAGGTCCCGTCGACGGTGTAGGACCGGAACACCGCCCAGCGGATCAGCACGGTGAGCAGGGCGAGGATCGCCGTCCAGACGATCAGCACGGCGACCCACCGGCTGGAGCGCACCCGCTGGCGCAACTCGAGCCGAGCCACGGTGGCCACCCCGAACCAGAAGCGCTCCCGCCCCGGTGGGCGCGCGCCGTCCGGGGAGCCCGAGCGGGAGTCGCTGAGGGTCTCGGCGGTCATCGGCGCTCCTGGGTGAGAGAGAGGTAGGCCTGTTCCAGCACCCCTGTTGCGGGGGAGAAGGTCAGCACCGGCACACCGTCGCGGACCAGGGCGGCGAGCAGGGCGGCGGCCTCGGCGTCCGAGCCGATCGAGACCTCGACCCCCTCCCGCTCGGTGGCCGCCTCGGGCATGGCGAAAGCCACGCCGCGGGCGGTGAGCGCGCGCATCAGGCCAGCCGGGTCGAGGGCGCGGACCCGCCACGGACGGGCCGCGGTCACCTGCGTCCCCAGGCGTTCGGTGGCCACCGTGCGGCCCTGAGCGATGATCACCGCTCGGTCGGCCATCTCGTCGAGCTCGGACAGCACATGGCTGGAGACCAGAACGGCCTTCCCGGAGGCCGCGAGCCGGCGCACGATCGTGCGCAGCTCGACCCGCGAGCGCGGATCCAGCCCGGAGGCCGGTTCGTCGAGGAGCAGCACGTCGGGGTCGTGCACCAGCGCACGGGCCAGCCCGAGCCGCTGCTTCTGCCCGCGCGAGAGCACCTGGGTCGGCCGGTCGGCGAGGTCGTCCAGATGGACCATCGCCAGCAGCTCCCCGATCCGGTCCTGGGACACCGAGCGGGGGACGACGTAGGCGTCGGCGACGGTCTGCAGCACCTCGCGGCAGGTCAGGGTCTCCCAGGTGCCGAAGACGTCAGGCATCCAGCCGGTGCGCCGGCGGACCTCGCGGGCCTGGGTGACCGGGTCGAACCCCCCGACGCGCACCTCACCGGCGTCCGGCACCAGCAGCGAGGCCAGGACCAGCAGCAGCGTGGTCTTGCCGGACCCGTTCGGCCCGACCAGGGCCGTGACCTGACCGGCCGGCGCCTCGAGGTCGATCGCGTCGACGGCGACGACGTCGCCGAAGGTCCGCCGGACGCCGTGCGCCACGATGCCGCTCGTCGACGTGGGGGGCATCGAACCTCCTGGGATCCGCGGACCTGCGTGGCTGCCTGGCGTTGCCATACTGACGCACCGCTGTGAGGTTCGGTTGCCAGGCCGCGGCTCTCACCCCGGCAACGCTCCGCATGATCCAGATCCAGGATCGGTGCGGTCACCGGTAGACTCCCCCCTCGGCATCCGCGCGAGAACGGCCCGAAACCAGCGAGCGCGAACCTGCCCGGCGTGGCATGGTGGCCCCGCCCGAGCCGTCGAAGCATCTGGAGAGGCGTCCGTGAGCCTGGTCGTGCAGAAGTACGGGGGATCCTCCGTCGCCGATGCAGAAGGCATCAAGCGCGTGGCCCAAAGGGTCGTGGAGACCAAGAAGTCGGGCAACGACGTCGTCGTCATCGTCTCGGCGATGGGTGACACCACCGATGAGCTGCTCGACCTGGCGCGCGGGGTCACCCCCAGCCCGCCGCCGCGGGAGCTGGACATGCTGCTCACCGCCGGTGAGCGGATGTCGGCGGCCCTGTTGGCCATGGCGATCATGGACAAGGGGGTGACGGCGCGGTCGTTCACCGGCAGCCAGGCTGGGGTGATCACCACCGAGCAGCACGGTGACGCCCGGATCATCGACATCACCCCGAGCCGGATCTCTTCGGCGCTCGCCGAGGGTGACGTGGCGATCATCGCCGGCTTCCAGGGGGTCAGTCAGTCCACCAAGGACGTCACCACCTTGGGCCGGGGTGCCTCGGACACCACGGCGGTGGCCCTGGCCGCGGCGCTCGGAGCCGACGTCTGCGAGATCTACACCGACGTGGACGGCGTCTTCACCGCCGACCCGCGGATCGTCCCCACCGCTCGGCGGATCACCGCGATCTCCTACGAGGAGATGCTGGAGATGGCGGCCTCGGGGGCGAAGGTGCTGCACCTGCGGTGCGTGGAGTATGCGCGCCGGTTCGGGGTGAAGGTTCACGTCCGGTCCTCGTTCAGCCACCGCGAGGGCACCTGGGTCACCGACCAGCCGGGAGAGGCCATGGAAGACGCGATCATCTCTGGTGTCGCGCACGACCGCAGCGAGGCCAAGGTTACCGTGGTGGGGGTGCCGGACAAACCGGGCAAGGCGGCAGCCATCTTCAAGGCCGTCGCCGCCGCCGACGTGAACCTCGACATGATCGTCCAGAACGTGTCCGCGGCGGCCACCGGGCTGACCGACGTCTCGTTCACCCTTCCGAAGACGGACGGGCAGAAGGCGCTCAGCGCGCTGACCGCCCACCGCGACGAGGTCGGCTTCGACTCGCTGCAGTACGACGACCAGATCGGGAAGGTGTCGCTGATCGGGGCGGGGATGCGCACCCATCCCGGCGTGTCGGCGCGGTTCTTCGACGCACTGGCCACCACAGGGGTGAACATCGAGATGATCAGCACCTCCGAGATCCGGATCTCGGTGGTCACCCGCGCCGAGGACGTCGACACCGCGGTGCGCGCCGTCCACTCGGCGTTCGGGCTGGACGCCGACCAGATCGAGGCGGTCGTGTACGGAGGGACGGGACGATGAGTCGCAAGCCCACGCTGGCCGTGGTCGGGGCCACCGGAGCCGTCGGCACGGTGATGCTCAAGATCCTCTCCACCCGTGAGGACGTGTGGGGGGAGGTGCGACTGGTCGCCTCGGCGCGGTCGGCGGGCAAGATCCTGACCTGCTACGGCCGCCAGATCGAGGTGCAGGCCCTGGCGCCGGAGGTGTTCGACGGCGTCGACGTGGCGATGTTCGACGTGCCCGACGAGGTGTCGGCGGAGTGGGCGCCGATCGCGGTGGCTCGCGGCGCCGTGGTGGTCGACAACTCCGGGGCGTTCCGGATGGACCCGCAGGTGCCCCTGGTGGTGCCCGAGGTGAACCCGGCCCAGGTGCGCAACCGGCCCAAGGGGATCATCGCCAATCCGAACTGCACGACCCTGACCATGATGGACGCGCTCGGCGCGCTGCACCGCCAGTGGGGGCTGACCGAACTGGTGGTCGCGTCCTACCAGGCCGCCTCGGGCGCCGGGCAGCCGGGCGTGGACCGGCTCTACGACGAACTCGAGGTCGTCGCCGGGGACCGCTCATTGGGTCAGAGTGCCGGCGACGTCCGCCGGGCGATCGAGGGCAAGTTGGGTGACGAGGGGTCGCCGTTCCCCGCCCCGCTGGCGCTGAACGTGATCCCGTGGGCCGGCTCGGCCAAGGACGGCGGCTGGACCAGCGAGGAACTGAAGGTGCGCAACGAGTCGCGCAAGATCCTCGGCATTCCGAACCTGAAGGTCTCGGCCACCTGCGTGCGGGTGCCGGTGGTGACCACGCACTCGCTCGCCGTGCACGCGGTGTTCCAGAGCCCGGTGACGGTGTCGCAGGCAATGCAGGCGCTGAACGACGCGCCCAGCGTGGTGGTGCTGGACGACCCGGACGAGAAGGAGTTCCCGACCCCGTCCGACGTGGTCGGCTCGGACCCGACGTTCGTGGGCCGGATCCGCCAGGCGCTGGACTTCCCGAACGCCCTGGAGATGTTCGTCTGCGGCGACAACCTGCGCAAGGGCGCCGCCCTCAACACCGCCCAGATCGCCGAGCTCGTCGCCACGGAGTTCACCGCCGATCGCTGACCTCGGGGTCGTCACCGCGCAGCACGTCCCAGAACCGCTTGGTCTCCGGGTACATGTAGGTGGGGCGATCGGCCACGGGCGGCGGCGACTGCCGTCCCTGGCGGAGGGCTCGCATCTCGCGTCGGAAGTATCGCCAGCCAGGTTCGGGATGTGAGACCGGCCGCGGATACAGGTGCGCGGGCAGCCGCCGTCCACCGTCGTCGAGCACGCCGTCCCGGTCCACGCCCAACCCATGGTCGGCCTCCCACGCAGTGCGGTCCCGGTCAACGATGCACAGACCCATGCCGAGTGCCCCCAGCGCCGCCTCGGCCTGGCCAAGGGTGGCCGCTCGTCCGTCGATCTCCAAACGTGCCAGGACGCTCTTGGACAACCCCGCGCGCTCGGCCAGGGTGCGCTGACTGATGCCGAGGTCGCGACGGCCGGCCCGCAGGGCCGACCCCAGACTCGCGGACGCCGCCGGGACCCGGTCGTCCTCTGACTCCGTCGGATCAGGCACGCGCCCATCCTGATCGGCGTGCGCCCTCGGTGGTGGTTCAGTCGCTGCAGCCTGTGGACAACCGCGCACCTGGCCCGTCCCGGTTCGACCTGCCGCCACGCATTCCTGCTCACCTACTCGATCGGCCCTCACCTACTCGATCGGCCCTGGCTTCTTCGCGCTGTGCACTGCCCCGCGAGGTGGGGCAACGCCCGGCGCGCCTGGCCCGTCCTGGTTCCTTGCGCTGTGCACTGCCCCGTGAGGTGGGGCAGTGCACAGCAGGCAATACCTCAACGTCGACCAGGCCACAAGGATGATCAACGTCGACCGATCAGGCCCCGGCAGGATCAGGCCCGGCAGGATCAGGCCCGGCAGGATCAGGCCCGGCAGGATCAGGCCCAGCAGGATCAGGTCTGCGGAAAGAACGGGGGAGTCGTGGGAGTGGGGAAGAGGCGGGGGCGGAGGGCGAGGCTGACATAGACCAACCCCACCAGGACCGGAACCTCGATCAGGGGGCCGACGACGCCGGCCAGGGCCTGGCCCGAGGTGACCCCGAAGGTGGCGATCGCCACCGCTATCGCCAGTTCGAAGTTGTTGCCGGCCGCGGTGAAGGCGAGGGTCGTCGTCCGCTCGTAGGTCAGACCGAGAGCACGGCCGAGGGCGTACGAACCGGCCCACATGATCGCGAAGTAGGAGAGCAGCGGCAGCGCGATCCGGGCGACGTCCCACGGCCGATTCGTGATCGCCTCGCCCTGCAGTGCGAACAGGATCACCACGGTGAACAGCAGCCCGTACAGGGCCACGGGGGAGATCCGCGGCAGGAAGCGGCGCTCGTACCACTCGCGCCCCTTGGCCCGCTCGCCGAACCGGCGGGTCAGGTACCCGGCGAGCAGTGGGATGCCCAAGAACACCAGCACGTTGCGCGCGATGTCCCAGGCGGAGATGGACAGTTCGGCGCCCGAGAGGTTCAGCCAGCGAGGCAGCACGGTCAGGTAGAACCAGCCGAGCAGGCCGAAGGCGAACACCTGGAACACCGAGTTCAACGCGACCAGCACCGCGGCCGCCTCCCGATCACCGCAGGCCAGGTCGTTCCAGATGATCACCATGGCGATGCACCGGGCCAGCCCCACAATGATCAATCCGGTGCGGTAGGCGGGCTGGTCGGGCAGGAAGATCCAGGCCAATGCGAACATCAGAGCCGGCCCGAGCACCCAGTTGAGCAGCAGCGAGGGGATCAGCAGCCGGTGGTCCCGGGTCACCGTGTCGAGCCGGTCATAGCGCACCTTGGCCAGCACCGGGTACATCATGACCAGCAGGCCGATCGCGATCGGCAGCGAGATCCCCCCGATCTGGACGGCGTTCAGCGCATCGTTCAGGCCCGGCACCCCCCGTCCGAGCAGCAGCCCCGCGACCATCGCCGCGCCGATCCACAGCGGGAGCAGCCGATCCAGCCGGGACAGGCGCGCGGCGACGCCCGGCTGGGTCAGCGACAGCGAGGTGCCGATGGGGTTCGGCTGCTCCACTGGGCTCACTCCTCCGGGTTCAGGGGCCGGCGCGCCCGGATGAAGGCGCTGGCCACGGCGCCGTCCAGCGCCTCGATGATCGCATAGACGTCGGTTCCTTCGGGAATGTCCTGCGGGGCAAGGGATCCGGCGAGTTCGACCAGTTCTGCGCGGTCGTGGCGGCGGGTCACCTCGACCCTCGCGTCGACATATCCGGCGGCGGTCAGGCGGGCCACGTAGTCGGTGTCGAGCAGAGCGCCGGCGATGCAGCCGGTCCACAGGGCCATCGCGGCGCCGGCGAACTCGGGGATCGCGCGCAGCAGCACGATGTCGGCGACGGCGAATCGTCCGCCGGGCCTGGTCACCCGGAACGCCTCGGCCAGCACGGCGTCCTTGTCACCGGACAGGTTGATCACGCAGTTCGAGATGACGACGTCGACCAGGCCGTCGCGCAACGGGATGTCCTCGATGGTGCCCTTGAGGAAGTCGGCGTTCCTCACCCCGGCCTCGGCCTGGTTGCGCCGGGCCAGGTCCAGCATCTCGGGGGTCATGTCCAGCCCGTAGGCCATGCCGGTGGGCCCGACCCGCCGAGCCGAGAGCAGCACGTCGAGCCCGCCGCCGGAGCCCAGGTCGAGCACCGTCTCGCCGGGGGCGAGGTCGGCGAGCAGGATCGGGTTGCCGCAGCCCAGGGACGCCGCGAGCGCGCCGGCCGAGGTCTGCGCGGCCTCGTCGGAGTAGAGGTCCCGGGTGATCGGGTCCCTCACCTCGGTGGCCCCGGACGTCGTCGCGGCGGGATCACCGGAGGAGCAGCAGTCGGGGCCGCAGCAGCCTGCGGCGGCCCCAGCACTCACGTCCAGGGCGGCTCGGGCGTAGCGGTCGCGGACCGCCTCGCGGATCTGCTCGGTGCGCACCTCGGTCATGGGACTCATCCTCTCATTGTTTCGATAGAGATCGAAGTAGAGTCATCTTGCTCTCTGGGTTTGATGGATGTCAAGATAGAGCCATGTCGAATCAATCGGCAGCCGCCGGGACGCCGTTCGTGCTCGGGTGTTGCCCGCCGCTGGGCGTCGGCGCCCTCGACGACGCCCAGGCGACGGCGGTCGCCCCGATGTTCAAAGCGCTCGGAGACCCGGTCCGGCTGCGCCTGATGTCGATGATCGCCTCGCAGTCCGAGGCGTGTGTCTGTGACCTCACCGGCGCGTTCTCGGTCTCCGGGCCGACGATCTCCCATCACCTCAAGGTGCTGCGCGAGGCCGGACTGGTCGACAGTGAACGGCGCGGCACCTGGGTCTACTACCGGGTCCGCCCGGCTGCCCTCGACCAGCTCGGCGCCCTGCTCCGCGCCGCCTCACCCGCCTGACGCTCCCGCTCGGAAGCTCCGTGCGGTGCGCCCGTGCGGTGCGCCCGTGCGGTGTGCCCGTGCGGTGCGGTGCCGCCCGCGCGACCTGCCCTCGTTCGCGCGTGTGCAGTTCCAGGCGGTATTCGGACGTGATTCCGCACGAATGTGCGCACTGGTGGTGCGGTGGGCCGCCGTAGGCGCCCCTCAGCGGCCGAGCAGGCGGCGCAGGTCGGCGACCAGATCATGAGGGAACCGCAGAACATCGTCGGCGGTGAACACGTATACCTCGTACCCCTCCGCACGGAGCAGGCGTCGGCGAGCGATGTCGTGCTGCCACTGCCGACGTCCTGTGCGGTGTTGGTCGCCGTCGTACTCGGCGACGACCCGCTGATCGAGCCAGGTGAAGTCGGGGCGGGCGATCCAGGCGCCGTCGCTGGATCGATGGATGTCGTGATTGAGCAGCGGGGTGGGCAGATCTGCCCGCACGAACACCAGCCGGGCCCTGGTCTCCATCACCGATGCGCTTCCGACCCGGACCAGGTCCAGCGCCTGTCGAGCCCTGGCCGTCCCGGCCCGGCCCGGACGTCGTGCGACCTCGGAGCCGAGCTCGGGTAACAGGCGTGGAAGCCGGTTCACGATGGCGTCACCCAGCGCGACAAGGTCGTCGAATTCCAGAGACACGGCCAGGTCGGCCCAGATCGTTACCGGGTGGTCGATGCGCAAGCCGTTGACGTCCAAGGGCCTGCGCGGGCCGGCGGTGCGATGACCCACGACGCCTGTTCGGCGGATCTGCGGCGAGGTGCGAGGTGTACTCACATGCAACGGATCGCTCTCGCGGGCGCGCGAAGGAAGCGGCAGATCGAGCAGTCGGGCAGCGGTCGTCTTGGAGAAGACCGCGTCGTCGGGCAGGACCAGGGACAGCGCCCGCGCCCGGGCAGCCAGGGACGACGGCATCCGGTCCGAGCGCCTCGCCACGGCGTCACCAGATCGGCGCGCCGTAGCCGGTCCTCGCTCACTCCTCGCTTGCGGGCGAGCCCGACCGGGAAGGTGCTCGGAAGGTCCGGGGGGAGTGGCGCGGGAGTGCGGGACACCGCTCCAGGGTGCCCATGTCCAGAAGGGTGCCGCGGGCGTTGTCCACAGGTACCAGTGCTTGCCCGGAGCGCGCACCCGCCGATGCGCATCTTCATGCGGAATCGCGCGCGCAGACCACCCGAAACTGCACACCGGCCACGAAGGAAACGGGGACGGGGGACGGGGACAGGACAGGACAGGACGGACGGGGACGGGCTACTCGGTCTTGGGGACGCTGACGGGCTCGACCCTCCAGATCTCGCCGCAGTAGTCGCGGATCGTGCGGTCGGAGGAGAAGAACCCGCAGCGGGCGGTGTTCAGGATCGACATCCGGGTCCAGTGCTGCTGGTCGCGCCAGGCGATCTCCACCGCGTCCTGGGCGTCGATGTAGGCGCGGTAGTCAGCCATCACCAGATACTCGTCCCAGCCGAGCACGCTCTCCACGATGCCGGCGAACTCCTCCCGGTCTCCGCCGGAGAAGGCTCCGCCGGAGATGGCGTCGAGCGCGGCCCGCAGTTCGTGGTCGGACTCGTAGTAGCTGCGGGGCGCGTAGGTCCCGCCGCCGCGCAGGTGGGCGGCGTCGGCGGCGTCCAGCCCGAACAGGAAGAAGTTCTCGGCGCCGACCCGCTCTCGGATCTCGACGTTGGCGCCGTCCAGGGTGCCGATGGTGAGCGCGCCGTTCAGGGAGAGCTTCATGTTGCCGGTGCCGGAGGCCTCCTTGCCGGCCATCGAGATCTGCTCGGAGAGGTCGGCCGCCGGCACGATCAGCTCGGCCCGGGTGACGTTGTAGTCGGGCAGGAAGACGACCTTCAGCCGCCCGGCCAGGACCGGGTCGCTGTTGACCACGCCGGCCACCGCGTTGATCAGCTTCATGATCCGTTTGGCCGCATGGTAGGCGGGGGCCGCCTTGCCGCCGAACAGGATGGTACGCGGCACCATGGCCCGGCCCGGGTCGTCGAGGATCCGCTGGTACAGGGTCACCACGTGCAGCAGCTTGAGCAGTTGCCGCTTGTACTCGTGGAACCGCTTGATCATGACGTCGCACATGGCCTCAGGGTCGATCACCACCCCGACCGTCTCGGCGGCGTAGGCGGCCAGGTCGCGCTTGTTGGCTCGCTTCACGTCCTGCCATGCGGCGTGCAACTCGGGGTCGTCGGCCAGCGGTGCCAGTTCGGCCAGCCGGTCGAGGTCGCGCAGCCACTCCTCGCCGCCGAGCCGCTCGCTGATCAGGGCGGACAGCCGAGGGTTGGCCAGGCGCAGGAAACGCCGCGGCGTGACCCCGTTGGTCACGTTGTGGAACTTCGCCGGCCACATCTCGGCGAAGTCGCGCAGGGTGGTCTCGGTGAGCAGTTGGGAGTGGAGTTCGGCGACGCCGTTGACCGCGGAGCTGCCGACCACGGCGAGGTGCGCCATCCGAACCCGCGGCTCGGGGCCCTCCTGGACCAGGGAGAGGGCTGCGAGCTTGCCGAAGTCCCCGGGAAAGCGCAGGGCGACCCCCTGCAGGAAGAAGTGATTGATCGAGTAGATGATCTCCAGGTGGCGCGGGAGGAGCCTCTGCAGCAACCAGACCGGCCAGGTCTCCAGCGCCTCGGGCAGCAGGGTGTGACAGGTGTAGGCGAAGGTCCGCGTGGTGATCGACCAGGCCCGCTCCCAGTCCACGTGGTACTCGTCCAGCAGGAGTCGCATCAGTTCGACGATCGCCAGCACCGGATGGGTGTCGTTGAGCTGGATGACGACCTTGTCGGGGAACCGGTCCCAGTCGCTGTTGTGGAACTGGAACCGTCGGATGATGTCACGCAACGAGCAGGAGACCAGGAAGTACTGCTGCTTCAGCCGCAGTTCGCGACCCAGTTCGGTGCTGTCGTCGGGGTAGAGGACCTTGGTGATGTTCTCCGAGCGGACGACGTCCTGCACCGCCTCGGCGTACTGGCCGGCGGCGAACCTGCTGAGGTTGAACGACTCTCGGCTGGCCCGGGCATGCCACAGGCGGATGATGTTCACTGTCTCCGTGCCATAGCCGGGCACCAGCATGTGGCTGGGCTCGCCGCGCACGGTCTCGCCCGGCACCCAGCGGCGGCGTGCGCCGGTCGGGTCGCCGTCGTCCTCGGTGTGACCGTAGAAGCCCACCAGTTGGCGGTCGTCGGGGGCAGGGAACTCCCACGGGTTGCCGTAGAAGGTCCAGTCGTCGGGGCGCTCGACCTGGGCGCCGAGCTCGAAGGTCTGCTTGAAGATGCCGAAGTCGTAGCGGATGCCGTAGCCGACCGCGGGGATGTCGAGGGTGGCCAGGGAGTCGAGCAGGCAGGCGGCGAGCCGGCCGAGGCCGCCGTTGCCCAGCCCGGGCTCGACGTCGAGCGCCTGCAGCCAATCGAGGGACAGGCCAAGGTCCTTGATCACCTCGCGGACCATG
Source organism: Kineosporiaceae bacterium (assembly GCA_049283855.1). Lineage (GTDB taxonomy): Bacteria > Actinomycetota > Actinomycetes > Actinomycetales > Kineosporiaceae > JADJPO01. The sequence goes on along the minus strand of JBAPWU010000364.1, from coordinate 1,858 downwards.
TCCTCGGTGCCGGTGTAGAGCATGTTCTGGTTCAGCTGACGGCCGAGCATGTACTCGGCGGACAGGTAGTACACGAAGCGGGGATTCGCCTGGTAGTGCGCGGCGGCGGTCCGGGCCTGGCGGTCGATCAGCCGGTCGCGGATGGTCAGCGCGAGCGTGTGGTAGGCGTCCTGCAGGCTCGCCGACTCGATCGTGGTGCCGCGTCGGTAGTACAGGTTGCTGACCAGGTCTTGCTCGAGTTCGGCGGGTGTCGTGCCGAGCTCGCGCAGATTCGGACCGGTCCGTGCGGCTTCCATGAGTGTCCCCTCTCGACCAAGCCATGCCTACCCTGACAAAACACGTCATGTCGAGACGTCGACCGGCCACATGTTGCCGACCGGTCGTGACGGCCGGGTAACGGGAAAGTGTCCTGGCCGAACCTATGGCCCATCGTGAGCGGCCGTGGTCAGCCGTTTGTTGGTGGGCTGCACTCGCAGACTGGCGGGTGCTGATCGGGTGTGTCTCCGGATTCCAGAGAAGTTCCCGCCGACAGCCATGGAATTGTTGCGATTCGATCACGAAACAATCTGATTTTGATTACGGTGCCCGACTCGCCTGGTGCAGGGAGCGTGGGCGGGGTTCTCTGTTCTTTGAACAGTGCATCAATGAATGGATGTGCGGAGCCCCGTGCATCTGTCGGAGAACAGATCAGAGTGGACGCACCGCGACGAGCGGCACACGCCCGCCGCGGACGGTTCCGGAAGGGTCCGCACATCATGCTGGCAATCGACGGCTTCACCTGGGGCGGCGGCCTCAACGACATGTGGTCGCGCATCGCGACGACGGTTCCCAAACTCCTGTACTTCCTGGCGATCCTGGTCATCGGATGGTTCGTCGTCCGCATCGTTCGCCGCGTGGCCGGCCGCCTGCTCGAGCGCGTCGGTTTCGATGCCGTGGTGGACCGTGCCGGATTGACCGGGGCGCTCTCCAGCGCCCGGCAGAAGCCCTCGGGCACGGTGGCGCAGTTGCTGTACTACGCGCTGATGCTGCTCGTGCTGACCGCCGCGTTCGCCGCGTTCGGCTCCGACAATCCGATCAGCCGGCTGCTCGACCGCCTCGTCGCCTATCTGCCGCGCGTCTTTGTCGCGATCGCGATCGTGGTGGTGGCCGGGATCATCGCCCGCAAGGTGGTCGAGATCGTCAATGGTCTGCTCGACGGGAAGGTCACCGGTGCCGCGGTGATGGCCCGCGCTGCCGGCGTGGCCGTGATGGCGATCGGCGGGTTCGCCGCCCTCAGCCAGCTGGCCATCGCCCCGGCGATCATCAATGGCTTGTTCTACGCCGCGCTGGCCGTGATCGTCGGCTCCGCCGTGATCGCGATCGGGGGCGGCGGCATCGGTCCGATGCACCGGCAGTGGGAGAAGGCCATCGGTCGCCTGGAGTCCGACCCGGGACACGGCGCCCCGGCCCACGACCCCCGGACCCACGACTCCGTGACCGTCGACTCTGTGACCCTCGACTCCGCGGCTCGTGAATCCCTGGTGGGCGGCGTCCCGGCCCAGGATCCCGGTCGCGACGTCCCTCGGCGCTCGGCGTACTGAGCATCGTGCCGATGACCGACCGGGGCGACGAGGATCACGAGATCGCAGGAGCATGGAGTGAACGGTCCGGACGATTCCTGCGGCGCTACCTGCCGTACGTCGTCGGACTGACCGCTGCCACGGGAATCCTCTGGTACGGCGCCGTGCCGCAGTTCCGCGCCGCGGGGTGGGGCAACGCCGTCTCGGCGCCGGACGACGTGGGCACGACCGTCCGTGCCCAGGCCGTGGCCGCTGCGGAGCCGACGGTGACGGTCTTGGTGGAGCCGAGTCTCAGGGCC
>JBAPWU010000363.1:0-2480 GCA_049283855.1 Kineosporiaceae bacterium | reverse complement strand
GGCACGACCAGGGCGGACTGCACAGGCTCGGCGACGGTCGGGGCGCCGACCGGGCGCTCGGTGTAGTACTGGCCTCCGTAGGACCGTTCCAGCGGCTCGGCGTCCAGCGGCTGGGGCCGCGCCGAGGTCGTCGCCGGCTGCAAAACCGGTTGGGCCGCTTGCCGATCCGGCTGACTCGGTGCCAGCAGGGAGCCCAGAGCCGCCGCCGGGGCGGTGCCGTGCCCGTTGCCGGACGGCGCGCCCATCGACCGGCCCGAGATCTGACCCAGGGCGCGATCGTCACGCCGGCGCACGGGCGCACCGCCGTCGAACCCGGCAGCGATCACGGTCACCCGGACCTCGTCGCCGAGTGCATCGTCGATCACCGCACCGAAGATGATGTTGGCTTCGGGGTGGGCCGCCTCCTGGACCAGCCGGGCGGCCTCGTTGATCTCGAACAGACCCAGGTCCGAGCCGCCCTGGATCGACAGCAGCACCCCGTGCGCGCCGTCCACGCTGGCCTCGAGCAGGGGCGAGGAGATCGCGATCTCGGCCGCCTGGATCGCGCGGTCCTCGCCGCGCGCGGAGCCGATGCCCATCAGGGCGCTGCCGGCGCCCTGCATCACCGACTTGACGTCGGCGAAGTCCAGGTTGATCAGGCCCGGGGTGGTGATCAGATCGGTGATCCCCTGCACGCCGGAGAGCAGCACCTGGTCGGCCGAGCGGAAGGCATCGAGGACACTGACGCTGCGGTCACTGATCGACAGCAGGCGGTCGTTGGGAATCGTGATCAGGGTGTCGACCTCCTCGCGCAGCGAGGTGATCCCCGAATCGGCCTGGGTCGCGCGGCGGCGCCCCTCGAAGGTGAAGGGGCGGGTAACGACTCCGATGGTGAGGGCACCCAGCGAGCGGGCGATCCGCGCCACCACCGGCGCCCCGCCGGTACCCGTGCCGCCGCCCTCGCCTGCGGTGACGAAGACCATGTCGGCCCCCTTGAGGACCTCCTCGATCTCCTCGCCGTGGTCCTCGGCGGCCTTGCGGCCCACCTCGGGGTCGGCGCCCGCTCCCAGGCCCCGGGTGAGTTCACGGCCGACGTCGAGCTTGACGTCGGCATCGCTCATCAGCAGGGCCTGGGCATCGGTGTTGATCGCGATGAACTCGACGCCCTTGAGCCCGACCTCGATCATGCGATTGATGGCGTTCACGCCACCCCCGCCGATGCCGACGACCTTGATCACGGCAAGGTAGTTCTGAGGTGCTGCCACGTCGGGTGCCTCTCGCTCGCAGATCGTGGAACCCGTGGTCCCCCGTCAACTCTCACCCTCAAGTAGAGGGTTATAGTTATGTCAACCTCGTCCTGATCAGTGACCGTACGGGGGGCCCCAGGTCGATTCAACGACCGCGCCTGGCGTGTCTCCCGGCAGAAGGCCCGGATGCCTCGGCACCACGGTGCCCCGGGCCGGATCTCCCCGGGCGCCCCCTCCCTCGCCGTCCGGGCTGGCGGTGCGAGTGGTCGCTCTCGCCCGGTTGGCCCGCCGGATTCGGGGAGATATCGACCACTCGGCTCGGCCGGGCGGCTCGGCCGGGCGCCGCGTGCCGGACTGTGCGGAGCCGCGCTCACTCCCAGCGGGCGCGGTGTGACATCGCGCCCGCCAGACGGGCACCGTGTGACATCGCGCCCGTCAGGGGGTGGGGTGGGAGCGGGGGGCGGGGGTGGGGGTCGGGGCGTCGGTGAGGAAGAGGGGCCGGCGAAGGGTGCGGGTGGAGACGGCGGGGGCGTTGGGGGCGCTGACGTCGAAGCCGGCGGCCGTGGGGCTCGAGGCCACCAGCGCGGTCAGGGCGGTCAGCTTGTCCTGGGTCCGGGTCGCATCTCCCCAGACCACCCTGGCGCCGTTGGCCACCGTGAACCACACCCCGTCCGGCGAGGTGGCACCGATCTCGCGCAACTGGGCCTGAACGGCCGGCGGCATCTCGGCCTGCACCTCGAGCGCAGCGACCAGCGCACCGGGGCCCGCCTGGCCGACATTCACGTCCAGGAAGGGCAGGTCGCCCGGCCGTCGGGGCACCGACTCCACCTCGACGCCGTCCCGGTCGACCAGCCGGTAGCCGGACTCCCCCGCCGCGGCGGGCACCACCGCCACCGCCACCCGCTCGCGCACCGCGACGACCACGGTGGCCGGCCACCGGCGAGTCACCTCGACCTCTCTGACCAGTGGCAGGGCGGCGACCCGACGGGCCACGGACTGCGGGTCGAGCAGCACCATGGGACGGCCCACCTCGGCGTCGACCACCTGGTGCACCACGGCCACCGGCACCCGGTCCAGTCCCTGGACCTGCACCTGCTCGACCACCAGCCAGGGCGACAACACCGCCAGCCACCCCAGGCCGAGGGCCAGCAGCACGGCGGCGACGGCCGAGGCTGCCCGCCGACGACGACGCGAGCGGACCCTGGCCGCGAACCGCTCCGCCGTTCCGGAGGAGGCGGCCCGCCGGGGCGGGGC
>JBAPWU010000362.1:0-4196 GCA_049283855.1 Kineosporiaceae bacterium | reverse complement strand
GCCCGCGACAGCTCGACCGCGGGCAGGGCGTCGAAGGCCCCGACCAGGGCGCGCTCGCGGCGCAGCAGGTCGGCCTCGGCCCGCAGCCGCAACGCCGTGGTGGGCTGTTCGAGCAGCTGCTGTCGTTCGGGCAGGTCGAGCACCATCGCTGCCGCGACCAGGAAGGACACGACGCGGGCATCCTCGGGCAGCTCGGTGACCTCGACCCGGAGCCGGCGCCGGTAGTCGGCGAACTGGCGGACCACGTTGCTGCGCAGAGGTTCGATGTCCTCCACCCCGTCGGGCTCGGGCAGGAACTCGACCAGACCGGTCGCGTACGGCGTGCCCGCCTCCTCGTCGATGCCCACCAGCCGGAACCGGGTCTCACCGACCGAGACGATGTCGAACCGCCCGTCCGAGTAGGGCGTCACCTCGCGCAGCTCCGCCGTGCAGCCGACCTCGTAGACGACCGGTCGCGGTTGGCCCGCCTCCGCCCCGGCCCGGATGCAGATCACCCCGAACTGCCGGACGGCGCCGTCCGGCAATGACAGCAGCGCCTCGATCAGCACCCGGTAGCGCTCCTCGAAGATGTGCAGCGGCAGCACCAGGCCCGGGACCAGGACGGTCCCGAGCGGGAACAGCGGAATCCGCACCGGCACGACGTCAAGGTTATGGGACGGGGCGACCGGCGTCGCCGATCACCGGTGCGGAGTTGCCTCGAGGGCGGCGCGGACCAGGGCGAGCGCCTGGTCGGTGCCCAGGCCCAGCCGGCGCGCGACGTCGGCGAAGCCGGCTGCTGCCCGAGCAGCCTCGAGCTGGACGGTGTCGCCGGAGGCGGAGACCACCGTGCCCCGGCGCCCGGCCGTCTCGACCAGGCCCGCCAGCTCGAGCTCCCGGTAGGCGCGCGCCACGGTGTTCGGGGCGAGCGAGAGCTCCAGGGCCAGCCGGCGCACGGTCGGCAGCCGGGTGCCCGGCGGCAGATCGCCGGAGCGGATCCGGCCCGCCACTGACACCCGGATCTGCTCGTACGGCGGGACCGGCGAGGTGTGATCGACGGTGATCATCGATCCTCCTGCCAGCTCGGACGCGTGAGCCCGCCACGCTCGCCCCCACCGTAGCGAGGTGGCGATGCACCGAGCGATACACAGGTGGCCCGGGCGGCCCCCCGGTCCAGCCCGCCTACACTTTGAGCTGTGATCCGGCGTATCGAGCTGCGTGGCCAGACCCTGCGAGCGCGCGAGCTGCGGGGCGTGGTGCCGCGGGCCGCCTTCGATGTCGAGCATGCGCTGGACGCCGTCCGCCCGATCTGCGAGGACGTACGCACGCGCGGGGTGGCCGCTCTGCTCGACCTCACCGAGCGGTTCGACGGTGTGAGGCCCGCCTCGATCGCCGTCCCGGTCGAGGCCCTCGACCGCGCCCTCGCGGCCCTGGAGCCAGCGGTCCGGACCGCGCTGGAGACCGCGATCGCCCGCGCCCGCGCCGTCCACGCCGACCAGGTGCCGGTCGGCCACCGCACCGAGGTGGTGCCGGGTGGCACCGTCACCCACCGCTGGTTGCCGGTGGGCCGGGTCGGCCTCTACGTGCCGGGCGGGCTCGCGGTCTACCCGAGCAGCGTCGTGATGAACGTGGTCCCGGCGCAGGCGGCCGGGGTCGAGCAGATTGCGGTGACCAGCCCGGCGCAGCGCGACAACCCGACCGGGTTCGAGGGCCTGCCGAACCCCACGATCCTGGCCGCCTGTGCCCTTCTGGGCGTCCAGGAGGTCTACGCGGTCGGCGGGGCCCAGGCGATCGCCATGTTCGCCTACGGCGCCCGTGACGGCGCCGAGCCGCCGGGCGCCCCGTCCGGCGAGGTGGTCTGCGCCCCGGTCGACGTGGTCACGGGGCCGGGGAACATCTACGTCGTCGCGGCCAAGCGGCTGTTGCGGGGGCTGATCGGGATCGACGCCGAGGCCGGCCCGACCGAGATCGCCATCCTGGCCGACGACAGCGCCGACCCGGTGCACGTGGCGGCCGACCTGATCAGCCAGGCCGAGCACGACCCGCTGGCCGCCTCGGTCCTGGTCACCGATTCGCCGGCCCTGGCCGAGGCGGTCCAGGGCGAGCTGGAGCGGCAGGTGGCGGCGACCAAGCACGTCGAACGGGTGCGCACCGCGCTGGCCGGGGAGCAGTCGGCGATCGTTCTGGTCGACGACCTCGACGCCGGGCTGGAGGTGATCGACGCGTACGCCGCCGAGCACCTCGAGATCCAGACCCGCGACGCCGCCGCGCTGGCCGAGCGGGTGCGCAACGCCGGAGCCATCTTCGTCGGGCCGTGGGCACCGGTCAGTCTCGGCGACTACTGCGCCGGCTCCAACCACGTGCTGCCCACCGGCGGTGCCGCCCGGCACTCCGGCGGCCTGTCCGTGCACGCCTTCCTGCGCGGCGTGCAGGTGATCAGCTACGACCGGGCGGCCCTGGACGACGTCGCCGAGCACGTGCTGGCCCTGTCCGCGGCGGAGGATCTACCGGCCCACGGCCAGGCGATCCGGGTCCGCGTTCCGGGTGCCGGCTCGTGAGGGTCGTCGACGCGCTGCCGATCCGCGACGACCTGCGCGGCGGCACGGCCTATGGCGCCCCGCAGCTCGACGTTCCGGTCCGGCTGAACACCAACGAGAACAGCTACCCGCTCCCCGAGCCGGTGGCCGCGGCGATCGTCGAGGCCGTGCGGGCCGAGGCGGGCGGGCTGAACCGCTACCCGGACCGTGAGTTCACCGCCCTGCGCACCGACCTGGCCGGCTACCTGACCAGGGCCGCCGGCCACTCGGTGCACGCCGATCAGGTATGGGCGGGCAACGGCAGCAACGAGGTGCTGCAGCACCTGTTCCAGGCGTTCGGCGGCCCCGGGCGCACGGCGCTCGGCTTCACCCCCGCGTACTCGATGCACCCGCTGATCGCCCACGTGCAGGCCACCACCTGGCTCGACGGGCTGCGCGGGGACGGTCCGGAGGCCGGTGCGGCCGGGGAGTTCGACCTGAGCGTCGACTCCGCCGTGACCCAGGTGTGCGCGCACGATCCCGACCTGGTGTTCCTGGTCTCGCCGAACAACCCCACCGGCACGGCCCTGTCCCTGGACGTTGTCGCCGCGGTGCTCGACGTGGCCCGCGGCATGGTGGTGGTCGACGAGGCCTACGCCGAGTTCGCCCGGCCCGGCACCCCCAGTGCGCTCACCCTGCTCCCCGGCCACCAGCGTCTGGTGGTCACCCGGACGATGAGCAAGGCGTTCGCCCTGGCCGGAGCCCGGGTGGGGTACCTGGCCGCCGACCCGGCGGTGTGCGACGCCTTCCGACTGGTCCGCCTGCCGTACCACCTGTCCGCGCTGACCCAGGCCGCCGCGCGGGCCGCGCTGGCCCACGCCGACGTCCTGCTCTCCACGGTCGAGGCGATCAAGCTGCAGCGGGACCGGATCGTCGACACCCTGCCCACGCTCGGCCTCCGCCCGGTGCCCAGCGACGCCAACTTCGTCCTGTTCGGCGGCCTGGACGACGAGCAGGCGACGTGGCGGGCGCTGCTCGAGCGCGGCGTCCTGATCCGTGACGTCGGGATCGCGCATCATCTACGGGTGACCGCCGGGACCGAGGCCGAGACCAGTGCGTTCCTCGATGCGCTGGCCGAGAGCACCAAGGAGAGCCAGTGACAGCCGAACCGGGCGCCGGCCCCGGCAGGCGCCGTGCCCGCGTCGAGCGGGCCACCGCCGAGTCCAAGGTCAGCGTCGAGCTCGACCTCGACGGCACCGGCCGGGCGCAGGTGTCCACCGGGGTGGGGTTCTACGACCACATGCTGACCAGCCTGGCCAAGCACGCCCTCCTCGACCTGACCGTGACCGCGAGCGGCGACGTCGAGGTCGATGCCCACCACACGGTGGAGGACGTGGCGATCGTGCTGGGTCAGGCGCTGCGCGCGGCGCTCGGCGACAAGGCCGGGATCCGCCGCTTCGGCGACGCGCTGGTGCCGCTCGACGAGGCGCTGGTGCAGGCCGTGATCGACGTGTCGGGGCGGCCCTACTGCGTGCACACCGGCGAGCCGGAGGGCCAGCAGTACGTGCTGATCGGCGGCGGCTTCGTCGGGTCGCTGACCCGGCACGTGTTCGAGACCCTGGCCCTGACCGCGGGGATCGCCCTGCACGTGCGGGTGCTGGCCGGGCGCGATCCGCATCACGTCGTCGAGGCCCAGTTCAAGGC
>JBAPWU010000361.1:0-2598 GCA_049283855.1 Kineosporiaceae bacterium | reverse complement strand
GTGGCCGCCGCGGTCGCGGCGGCCCGCTGGGAACGTCTCATCACCATGGCATCCACCGTGCCGGGCCCGGATGAGGAGACCAGGGTGATCGCGATGAGAGGACTCTCATCGTCGATCGCCCGAGGCGACCCGAGCCGACCCGAGGCAGCCCGGGCGTTCAGTCGCCGCGGGCGGCGACCTCACGGAGCCGGTAGCCGACGCCGCGCAGGGTCTCGATCCGCTCGGCACCCACTTTGCGGCGCAGGTAGCGGATGTAGACGTCGACCACGTTGGAGCCGGGGTCGAAGTCGTAGCCCCAGACCTGGCTGAGCAGCTGCTCGCGGGTGAGCACCTGCCCGGCGTGGCGGATCAGGGTCTCCAGCAGCGCGTACTCGCGAGCCGACAGGTCGACCTGACGGCCGGCGGCGGCCACCCGCCGGGTGCCGGGGTCGAGCGCGAGGTCGCCGTAGCGCAGCACGGTGGGCTCGGGGGGGCGCCCGTCCGAGCGCAGGCGCAGCCGGATCCTGGCGACCAGTTCCTCGAACCGGAACGGCTTGGCCATGTAGTCGTCGGCGCCGCTCTCCAGGCCCGCGACGGTGTCGTTCACCCCCGCCCGAGCCGTAAGAATGATCACCGGGAGGGTGCTGCCGGCGCGGCGCAGCCGGCCCAGGACGGCGAACCCGTCGAGCAGCGGCAGGCCGATGTCGAGCACCATCAGGTCGTGCTCGCCGGTCATCGCCTGGTCGTAGGCGGCGGGTCCGTCACCGACCACGGTCACCGCGAACCCGCTCGAGCGCAGGCCCTTGTCGATGAACGAGGCGATCCGGGCCTCGTCCTCGGCCACCAGGATCCGGCTCATCGGGGCACTCCCAGGCTGGGCTCAGGCGTCGGGCCCGGATCGGGCCACGGCGGTGGGGCGGCGGTCCGGGCGATCACGGCCAGCGGAAGGACGAGGGTGAACCGGGCCCCGGGCTGGCCGCTGTGGTCGAGTTCGACCCGGCCGCCGTGGGCGGCGGCGATCCCGGACACGATGGACAGCCCCAGCCCCGAACCTCCCGCCTCGCGCGTCACCGTGCGCCCGCGGTCGAACCGGTCGAAGATGCGCTCGGCGTCCTCGGCGGCGACGCCGGGACCGGTGTCGCGCACCCAGAGCTGGATCTGGCCGCGCGACATCACACCGCCGACGGCGATGACGTCGTCCGGCGTGGTGTGCCGCACCGCGTTGTCGATCAGTTGCAGCATGGCCTGGGTCAGTCGATGGGCATCGGCCTCGACGATGGCGTGCACCGTGGAGTCGAGTACCCAGCATCGGTCGGCGAGCGCCTGCGCCTTGTCGATCACCTCGCGCAGCAGGCGGTCGAGGTCCACGCGCTCGAGGCGCACGAAGTCGGGCCGGCCGGCCTGGGCGAGCACGATCAGGTCGTTCACCAGCCGGGCCATCCGGTCCAGTTCGTCCATCACCAGATCACGGGTGCCGACCACCTCGGCCGGGTCGGCGGGGTCGAGCACCTCGAGGTGGCCCCGCACGATGGTGATCGGCGTCCGCAGCTCGTGCCCGGCGTCGTCCAGGAATCGCTGCTGGGTGTCGAAGGCCTCGGCCAGCCGGTCGAGCATCGCGTTCACGGTGCGCGTCAGTTCGGTGACGTCGTCCTTGCCGGTGACCGGGATGCGTGAGGTGAGGTCGGTATGCGAGATGCCCTCGGCCGCTTCACGCAGCAGGCGCAGCGGGCGCAGGAGCCGGCCGGCCACGATCCACCCGCCGAGCCCGATGATGACCAGCGCGGCCAGGGAGAGGGCGGAGTACAGCCGCGCGCTGGCCGCGAGCCGGTCGAGGGCGGGTTGCAGCCTGATCGCCACCACGTAGGAGCCGACCTGCGCCTGGCCGGCCACCGTCACCTGCACCGCCACGTAGCGCACCGGGCCGACCGTGGCGCTCTCCACCTGCCCGATCCGGCTGGGAGCATCGGCCGGCAACGCGGCGACCTGGCGGATCAGTGCCGCCTCGTTCTCGAGCGGGAACGGCCTCGGGTCCCGGTTGACGTAGGCCGGCCTGCCGTCGATCAGTCCGGCCAGCACCTCCCCGTCCGCCGGCAGGTGGCGCTGGAGGGCCCCTTCCAGGATGGTGGCCACCGTCGGCTTCGAGACCGTGCTGGCGTACTGGTTGAACTGGCGGACGTCGGCCATCAGCACCGCGTCGAGGTGTTCGATCAGCTGACGGCGCTCGAACAGGGTGAACGCCGAACCGGCGATCGCCATCCCGAGCGCGGCCAGCGCCAGCACCGTGGCCAGGATGCGCGCCCGGACGCCGATCGTGAAGCGTCGATCAGTCGTCATCCTTGTCCGACTCGTGACTGTCGCTCTTGTCCTCCGGCGTCCCGGACGTCGCCCCGTCCGTGGAGTGCTCGGGGGCCTCGACCTCGCGCACCCGGTCGGGGGACACCGCCTGGGGGGCGGGGACGACCGACGTCCCCGCGTCGCTGGTCTGCGTGCCGTCTGCGGTCGAACTCGACCCCCCGCTGCCGGACCGCGCCTGGGCCGGGGTGCCGGTGCCCCCCGTGCTCAGCGCGTCGGGGGGGTCGGGCAGCGACATGGCGGTGGCATCGGCAGTGGGGGTCAGGG
>JBAPWU010000360.1:0-5159 GCA_049283855.1 Kineosporiaceae bacterium | reverse complement strand
CCGCCGGGCTCGGTGACAGGGGGCTCGGTGACGGCGCTCCGGCCGATCTGGTCGTCACCTCGCCCGGCTGGCGCCCCGACCAGCCGCTCCTGGCGGCGGCCGCCGCCGCCGGGGTCACGATCTGGGGCGAGGTCGAACTGGCCTGGCGGATGCGTCCGCAGAGCGGGGCGTCGCCGTGGCTGACCCTGACCGGGACCAACGGCAAGACCACGACCGTGAAGATGCTCGCCTCGATGCTCACCGCGGCCGGTCTGCGGGCCACCGCGGCCGGCAACGTGGGCACCCCGATCCTGGAGGCGGTACTGCACCCGCGTCCCTACGACGTGATCGCCGTCGAACTGTCCAGCTTCCAGTTGCACTGGTCGTCCTCGCTGCGGCCCCTGGCCAGCGCATGTCTGAACGTCGCCCCCGACCACCTCGACTGGCACGGGTCGCTGGAGGCGTACGCCGCCGACAAGGGCCGGGTCTACGCCAACACCGAGATCGCCTGCATCTACAACGTGGCCGACGGGCGCACCGAGCAACTCGTGCGTGACGCCGAGGTGATCGAGGGCTGCCGGGCGATCGGGTTCACCCTCGGCGTGCCGGACGTGTCGATGCTCGGCGTGGTCGAGGACGTGCTCTGCGACAGGGCCTTCGTGGCCGAGCGCCGAACCAGCGCCGCCGAGCTGGGCACCCTGGCCGACGTCCGCCTCGCCTCGGGGGGCACACTCGCGCCGCACTCTGTGGCGAACGCCCTCGCCGCGGCGGCGCTGGCCCGCGCCTACGGCGTGCCGCCTGTCGCCGTCCGCAACGGTCTGCGGTCCTTCACCCCGGACGCGCACCGGATCGCCCGGGTGGCCGAGTCCGCGGGGGTGGTCTGGGTCGACGATTCCAAGGCGACCAACGCGCACGCCGCGGACGCCGCGCTGCGCGCCTTCGACTCGGTGGTCTGGGTGGCCGGCGGGCTGGCCAAGGGAGCGGTGTTCGACGAGCTGGTCGCCGCGCACGCCGGCCGGATCCGGGCCGCGGTGCTGATCGGCGCCGATCGGGCCCTGATCGCGCAGGCGCTGGCGCGACACGCGCCGCAGGTCGTGGTGGAGGAGGTGAACGTCGATGACACTGATCCCGTGCGACTGATGGACGCCGTCGTCGACCGGGCCGCCGCGCTGGCGCGTTCCGGCGATGTGGTGCTGCTCGCGCCGGCATGCGCCTCGATGGACCAGTTCAGCTCCTATGCCCACCGCGGTGACCTGTTCGCCGACGCGGTCCGGCGCCGGGTGAGCGCCGGACCGACGCGGGAGGGCTGAGCGGTGGTCGCCGGATCCGCGCCGGTGGCCTCGGGCTCCTCGGCGCGGGGCCAGGGACGGGCGAGCGTGTGGCTGGCCAGGCTCGAATCCCCCCTGGCCGCCTACTACCTGGTGCTCGGCTCGGTGGTCGCCCTGGTGGCGATCGGCCTGGTCATGGTGCTGTCCAGCTCGAACATCGAGTCCTACGTGGACAACGACGGCAACTCCTACGCGGTGTTCTCCAAGCACGCCATGTTCGCCGCCTTCGGGCTGCCGCTGGCCTGGGTCGCCTCGCGGGTGTCGATCCGGGCGTGGAAGGCGCTGGCCTGGCCGGCGCTCGGCGTGTCCGTGCTGAGCCTGCTGGCCGTGGCCGCGGTGGGAACCACCGTCAACGGCAACCGGAACTGGCTCGCGCTCGGTCCGATCACCGTGCAGCCCTCCGAAGCGGCCAAGCTGGCCCTGGTGGTGTGGGCCGCGGCGGTGCTCTCGCGCAAGCAGTCGCTGCTCAATCAGTCGATGCACGTCCTGGTCCCGGTGGTGCCGGGGGCATTGATGCTGCTGGCCCTGGTGATGCTCGGGCATGACCTGGGCACCGCGCTGGTGCTGGTCGGCATCGTCGCCGGGCTCCTGTTCACGGCGGGTGCCCCGGCGCGGGTGTTCGCCGGCGGCGGCGCGCTGGCCGCCGGGGTGATCGCCGCGCTGGTCGTCTCCAGCCCGAACCGGATGCAGCGGATCGGGGCCTGGTCCGGTCGCGCCCAGTGCGACTACTACGCCACCTGCTGGCAGTCCACCCACGGCCTGTGGGGTCTGGCCACCGGCGGGTGGTGGGGCGTCGGCCTGGGCGCGAGCCGGGAGAAGTGGTCGTGGCTGCCCGAGGCGCACAACGACTACATCTTCGCGGTGATCGGCGAGGAACTCGGCCTGGCCGGAACGCTGGCCGTGCTGGTGCTGTTCGCCGCCCTGGGGATCGGCCTGTTCCGGCTGGTGATCGCCAGTGACGACCTGTTCGTCAAGATCGCCACCGGGGGAGTGCTGGCCTGGGTGCTCGGCCAGGCCATCATCAACATCGGCACCGTGCTGGGCATCCTGCCGGTGATCGGGCTGCCGCTGCCTCTGGTCTCCAGCGGTGGCTCCGCCCTGGTGATGACCCTGATCGCGCTCGGCATGGTGCTCGGGTTCGCCCGCCGGGTGCCCGGTGCGCCGGAGGCTCTGGCCGCCCGGCCCCGGATCGTGCACCGCTCCTTCGCGGTGCTGCCCCGGCGGGTCTCGAGCCGGGCCCGGCAGAGCAGCAGGCGCAGGTGAGCCTGTCCGTGCTGCTTGCCGGCGGCGGCACGGCCGGTCATGTGGCGCCGCTGCTGGCGCTGGCCGACTGCCTGCGCCGGCGTGACCCGGGCGTACGGATCACGGTGCTCGGGACCGCCGAGGGCCTCGAAGCCCGGCTGGTTCCCGAGGCCGGGTACCTGTTGGCGTTGATCCCCCGGGTGCCGATGCCGCGGCGTCCGACGGCCGACCTGGGGCGGCTGCCGGTGCGGCTGCGCGCGGCCAACCTGGCTGCCGCCGCGGCGATCACCGAGAGCCGGGCGGACGTGGTGGTCGGTTTCGGCGGGTACGTCTCGGCCCCCGCCTACATCGCCGCCCGCCGGCTCGGGGTGCCGATCGTGGTGCACGAGGCGAACTCCCGCCCCGGGCTGGCCAACCGGGTCGGCGCCCGGTTCACCACGTACGTCGCCTGCGCCTTCCCCGGGACGCCGCTGCGCGGCGCGCGTGTGCTCGGACTGCCGCTGCGCCGCCAGATCACCACCCTCGACCGGGCCGGACTGCGCCCCGAGGGCCTGGCCGCCTTCGACCTGTCGTCCCGGCGGCCGACCCTGCTCGTCACCGGGGGGAGCCTGGGGGCCCAGCGACTGAACGAGACCCTGGCCGCCTCCGCGCCCGTGCTGCTCGCCGCCGGGGCCCAGGTGCTGCACCTGTCGGGGCGGGGCAAGCCGGTCGACCTGCCCGAGACCTCCCGGGACCCCGGCGCGCCCGGGGACCGGCGGTACGTCGTCCGCGAGTACCTGGACCGGATGGACCTGGCGTTCGCCGTCGCCGACCTGGTGCTCTGCCGGGCCGGGGCGAGCACGGTGAGCGAACTCACCGCGCTCGGCCTGCCCGCCGCGTATGTGCCGTTGCCGGTCGGGAACGGCGAACAGCGGCTGAACGCCCAGCCGGTGGTCGATGCCGGCGGCGGGCTGCTGGTGGCCGACTCTGCCTGCACCCCGGACTGGGTCAGCTCCGAGCTTGTGCCGCTGCTCGGTGACCCGGCCGCGCTGGCGGCGATGGCCGCCGCGGCCCGCGAGTTCGGGATCCGTGACGGCGACGAGCGACTGGCCGACCTGGTCGAGCAGGCCGCGACGCGCCGTCCCCGCCCCACCGCCGAGGAGGCGATCTGAATGACCGATCCGCAGCGCGAGGTCCCGGTGCCGATCGAGGAGCTCGGCGCGGTGCACTTCATCGGCATGGGCGGGGTCGGCATGTCAGGGCTGGCCCGGATCCTGCTCGCCCGAGGCGTCCAGGTCTCGGGCAGCGACACCAGGGACAGCGGCGTGCTGCAGGATCTGCGCGCCCTCGGCGCCACCGTGCACGTCGGTCACGAGGCCGGGAACGTGGCGGCGGCCGACACCGTGGTGGTGTCCACCGCGATCCGGGAGTCGAACCCCGAACTGGCCCGGGCCCGGTCCGGCGGGCTGCGCATCCTGCACCGCTCGCAGGTGCTGGCGTCGCTGATGGCCGGACGGCGCGCGGTGGCGGTGGCCGGCACGCACGGCAAGACCACCACCACCTCGATGCTCACCGTCGCCCTCGGACACTGCGGGGCGGACCCCTCGTTCGCGATCGGCGGTGAGCTCACCGAGCGCACCAGCGACCGCGCCAGCGCCCACGAGGGCGGCGGAGACATCTTCGTCGCCGAGGCGGACGAGTCCGACGCCTCGTTCCTGCGCTACGAGCCGACTGTGGCGATCATCACCAACGTCGAGGCGGACCACCTCGACCACTACGGGTCGGCGCAGGCCGTCGAGGCGGCCTTCGACGCGTTCACCGACCGGATCGTGCCCGGCGGGGCGCTGATCGCCTGTGTGGACGACGACGGCGCGGCCCGGGTGGCCCAGCGTGCCCGGCAGCGGCGCGGGGCCGGCATCGAGGTGGTCACCTACGGTGAGCGGACCGGCTGCGACGTCCGGCTGGTCGGGGTGAGCCCGGCGGACGGCGGGGTGCAGGTCACGTTCCAGCCGCGCCCGGGCCTGGAGTTCGTGGCCCGGGAGGCCCGGGTGCAGCTTCGGGTGCCGGGCCGGCACAACGCGGCGAACGCCGCCGCGGCGTGGGTGGCCGGTGCCTGGCTGGGGCTGGACGGCGCCTGCCTGGCCGAGGGGCTGGCCGGATTCTCCGGGACCCGGCGCCGGTTCGAGCTCAAGGGCGAGGCCGGCGGGGTGCAGGTCCGCGACGACTACGCCCATCACCCGACCGAGGTGGCCGCCGCGCTACGGGCCGCCCGCAGCGTCGGCGCCGAGCGGGTGGTCGTGGTCTTCCAGCCCCACCTGTACAGCCGGACCCGGATCTTCGCCGTCGAGTTCGGCCGGGCGCTGGGGCTGGCCGACGAGGTGGTGGTCCTCGACGTGTACGCCGCGCGGGAGGATCCCGAGCCGGGGGTCAGCGGCGACCTGGTCGCGCGGGCGGTGCCGCTGCCGACCGGTCAGGTGACCTTCGCACCGACCCTGGACGACGCCGAACGGGTCCTGCTGGCCCGGCTGCGCCCGGGTGACCTGGTGCTGACCATGGGGGCGGGCGACGTGACCGGCCTCGGTCCGCGGCTGCTCGCGGCGCTCGCCGCCCAGGTACCGCGATGAGCCGAGC
>JBAPWU010000359.1:0-7426 GCA_049283855.1 Kineosporiaceae bacterium | reverse complement strand
GCGCTGGGGTGCCCGGCCGATGCGGCGAACGAGGCCGAGATGGCGGCCGCGGTCGCCGTCGGCGTGGCCCGGTTCGGCGGCCTGGATGCCCTGGTGGCCAACGCCGGCGGTGAGGGCGGCGGTGGGGTGCTTGAGGCGACCGACGCGCACTGGCAGCAGGCCCTGCAGGCCAACCTGCTCACCGCGGTGGTGACGGCGCGGGTGTGCCTGCCGCAGCTGATCGCCCGGCGGGGCGGCATCGTCGTGGTCAGCTCGCTCGCGGGCCTGGCCGCCCCGCCCGCCCTGGCGCCGTACACGGTGGCCAAGCACGCCCTGATCGGGCTGACCCGGTCCCTGGCCCGCGACCACGGCGTGGCCGGGGTGCGGGCCAACGCGGTGTGCCCGGGCTGGGTGCGCACCCCGATGGCGGACGCCGAGATGAGGGCCCTGGCCGAGCTCCACGGGCTGCGCCTGGCCGACGGGTCGCCGGACGCCGACGCCGCCTACGTCCTGGCCTGCACGCAGGTGCCGTTGCGGCGTCCGGCCTCGGCCGAGGAGGTGGCCGAGGTGATCGTGTTCCTGGCCTCCCCGGCGGCTTCCGCGGTCAGTGGGGCGGTGCTGCCGGTGGACGGCGGAGCGGGCGCGGTCGATCTGCCCACCATCGCCTTCGACCCGCCGGGTTAGCCAGGGATCAGAGCTTCTTCGGGCCGTGGTCGGCCTCGCTCAGGGGCTCCCACGGGTCGCCGACGTGTTCCTCTCCGGGGAACACCGTGGTCAGGGCGAAGCCGGCCACCAGCAGCGCCAGGGCGGTGTAGGCGGCGTAGATCATCGGCGCGGGCACCTTGTACACCGCACCGAACAGGGCCGCCGCGGTGACCAGGGCGCCGACGGCCGCCGCCACGTAGACCTTGGCCCGGCTCGGGTGGTCGGCCAGGCCCTGGAAGGCACCGATCGACATCACCAGGTAGATCGTCGCCAGGCTGACGCTGCCCAGGGTGGAGAACCAGTAGAAGACCGCCACGTAGTGCGGCAGACCCTCCTGCTCGACGAAGCTCGGCACGTACAGCGTGACCAGCACGAGCACGGCGTACATGGCCACGACGAGCGCGGTCGCGTTGAGCGGGGTGCTGCGCGAGGACACCGTGGACAGGACGTGCGGCAGCCGCTTGTCCCGGGCCAGGGCGAAGATGCCGCGCGAGGCGGCCACCGAGACCCCGATCAACACCGCGAGCATGTCCAGCACGACCATCAGCTCGAGCAGCACGCGCACGCCGGTCGAGCCGGCCAGCCCGAACAGCGGGGCGCCGGCGTTCTCACCGAGCTTGTCCATGCTGAACCCGTAGCCGGCCACCTGCGAGTAGGTGACCAGCACGTAGAACCCGGCGATGGTCAGCACCGAGATCAGGACGGCGCGCGGGATGTCGCGCTTGGGGTGCGAGGTCTCCTCGCCCAGGTTGGCCGCGGTCTCGAAGCCGGTGAACAGCAGCACGCCGTAGAGCACCCCGAAGAAGATGCCGTTCATGCCCCCGGTGGTGGAGGAGGCGGGGTTGAAGGCCGTGACGACGTCATTGTCGCCCCCGGCCTTGATGATCAGGTAGAGCGCGAAGAACAGCACCGCGGCGACGGACACCATGGCCAGCACGAGCTGGGTACGGGTGGACAGGGCCACGCCCATGTAGAGGACCCAGCCGACGACGGCGAGCAGGATCAGGTCCCACAGCGCCTCGGGCAGCACGGCATGGCCGAACTCGGCGTCCAGGGTGTCGTGGATGGTGCCGCCGGTGAGCACCAGCAGCCCGGCGCCGAGGCCGAGGATGCCGGCGTAGTAGAGGAAGCCGAAGCCGGCGCCCACCCGGGAGCCGAATCCGTCGCTGATGTAGTCGTACAGCGACCCGGCGGCGGCGATCCGGCGGGCGTACTCGGACACGATCCAGCCCAGGCCCAGCACGCCGATCGCGGCCAGCAGCACGGCCAGCGGGGCGGCCATGCCGGCGCCCTTGCCCGAGGCGTTCAGGCCGACCAGCAGCGGCACGAGGAAGGCCATGGAGAACACCGGGCCCATGAAGCCGATCGACTGGGCCGTGGCGTCGACCAGTGTGAGTTTGCCTTCCAGCCGGTTGGCGCTCGGCGTCTCCTGATGTACCACCGTGGTTCCTCCTGGAATCGAGCGTTCGTACCCGAACGATGCTGTGGCGCGGCGAGTCTAGATCCGGCTGTGTGACCGGCGCCACCAAACAGGGTGACAGATTCGCGTAACGGCCACGTGACGTGACGACGGACCCAGACCCATTCGGGTCAATAGCGGGCGATCCGGTCGAGGAAGGCGTCGACCAGGGTTGCTGCCCGTAGTCCCGCCTGGTCCTGCGTGTCCATCGTCTCCTCGACCAGCCGGTCGGCGTCCAGGCCCTGCCCGGTCACCACCTCCCGGCCGCCGTTGTCCATCCACAGGCCCAGTACCTCGGCGGTCAGCTCGGGGTGGAACTGCACCGCGAGCGTGCGCCGGGCCGTCCAGGCCTGGGGGCAGACCGCGTTCCGGGCCACCTCCCGGGCACCCGGTGGCAGCACCATTGCGTCCTGGTGGAACTGGAACCACGGTCCGGGCCCGACCAGCTCCGGCTCGTCGGTCTCGATCGCCCCCCAGCCGATCTCCCAGCCCGAGGCCCGCTCCACCGACCCGCCGAGGGCGACCGACATCGCCTGGCCGCCGAAGCACAGCCCCAGCACCGGAACGCCCTCGGCGTGCGCGGTGGCCAGCATCTGCAGCTCGGGCACGATCCAGGAACCGATCGCCGCTCGATCGTCGACCGACCAGGGCGCCCCCATCGGCACGATCAGATCCCAGGCCCGCGGGTCCGGGAAGTCGTACTCGACGTCGGGGGAGTGGAAGCGGGCCTCGGGGACGACGAGGCGCCGCTCCACGTGGAAGCCACGCCGCTCCAGGGCCTCACCGACCAGACCCGGCCGGGTGTAGGCGTCGTGCTCGATCAGCAGCGCTGTCCGGGTCATGCGCCGATCAGCCGGACGTCGAACTCCTTGAGCCCGTTGACGAAATTGCTGCGCACCCGCTTCGGCTCGGCCAGCTGCTCGGCGCTGTCCACCCGGCGCAGGATCTCCTCGAACATGACCCGGATCTCCATCCGGGCCAGTTGGTTGCCCAGGCACAGGTGCGGCCCGCCCTTGCCGAACGCCATGTGCTCGCGCGCGTCCCGGGTGATGTCGAAGCGGTCGGGGTCGGCGAAGACGCTCGCGTCCCGGTTGCCCGAGGACCACCAGACCACGACCTTGTCGCCCGCCCTGATGGTCCTGCCGTGCAGCTCGACGTCCTTGGTCGCGGTGCGCCGGAAGTGGTAGACCGGCGAGGCCCAGCGCAGGAACTCCTCGACCGCGTTGGGCAGCAGCTCGGGGCGCTCCTTCAGCGTCGCGAAGGCCTCGGGGTGGTCGATCAGCGCCTTCATCGAGTGGGTGATGGTGTGCCGGGTGGTCTCGTTGCCGGCCACCACGAGGAGCAGGAAGTAGTTGTGGAAGTCCCGCTCCGACAGGGGGATCCCGTCCTCCGGGGTGCGGTTGACCAGTTTGGAGACCAGGTCGTCGCCGTCCCCGCCGCGGCGCTGGCGGGCCAGTTCGTCCCCGTACGCGAACACCTCCAGCGCGGCGGGGGAGCGGAACGGCAGGTTGCGGTACTGCTCGCTCTCGGGAGAGTCCAGCAACACGTCGGCCTCGTCCGGGTCGGTGTTGCCGACCATCCGGTTGCCCCAGTTGATCAGCTGCCCGGCGTGGTCGTCCGGGATGCCGAGCAGGCGCACCAGCACCCGGATCGGGAAGTCCGCGCTGACCTCGGAGACGAAGTCGAACTCGCGCCGGGGCAGGGCGGCGTCCAGGGTGGTGGCGGTCAGACCGCGCAGGAAGGTCTCGAACGGCGCGAGCGCCCGGGCCGAGAAGTCCCGCTGGAGCAGCCGGCGCAGCGCGAAGTGGCGTGCGCCGTCCGTCTCCAGCATCGACCTGCGGATCTCCAGCTGGTCGGCGTCCAGCTCCTCCAGGTTCACCGCCCCGATCTCGGAGGAGAACGTGGCCTCGTCCCGGGTCACCGCCACGATGTCGGCGTGCCGGGTGATCGACCAGAAGCCCTTGTTCGGGGCCCTCTCCGGGTTGAAGTGACACGGGTCCTGGCGGCGCAGCGCGTCGAAGGCCGCCCACGGCGGACCGGCGGTGAACAGATCCAGGTCGGACAGGTCGGTGTCGACGCCGGCGGTCTCGGGGCTGGCGGTCATCTCGGCTCGCTTCGTCGTCGGGACGGTCGGGTCGGCGCGCGGCGCGCCACGTCAGAGGCGGTCACAGGTGGTAGGCGTACTCGCGGAACTCCCAGTCGGTGACGAACCGCTCGAAGCGCTCCACCTCGTTGCGCTTGTAGGTCAGGAAGGAGTTGCAGAACCCCTCGCCCAGCACGCTCTGCAGTTCGGTGTCGGCCTCCAGCGCGTCCAGCGCGTCGGGCAGCCGCTGCGGCAGCATCGGTGCCGACCCGGGGTCGTAGCCGTAGCCCTCGAGCGGGCTCGGCGGGGTGAGCCGGTCGCGGATGCCCAGGTAGGCCGCGGCCATGGTGCCGGCCATCGCCAGGTAGGGGTTCGCTGTGGCGTCGCCGAGCCGCACCTCCATCCGGGAGCCCTCGCCGCGCTCCGGGGGGATCCGGACCATGGCGCTGCGGTTGTCCAGCCCCCAGTCGACCAGCCACGGCGCCAGGGTGTCCGGGCCGAACCGCTTGTAGGAGTTGATGGTCGGGTTCATCAGCGCGGCCAGGGCCGGGGCGTGGGCCAGGATGCCGGCGATCGCCTGGTGGGCGAGGGCGGAGAGGCCGTGCTCGCCGGCGGGATCACCGAACACGTTGCGGCCCGCCGCGTCGACCAGGGACACGTGCAGATGGAAGCCCGATCCGCCCTCGTCGTTGAACGGCTTGGCCATGAAGGTGGCCAGCATGCCGCTGTGCCGGGCGATCTCCTGGATCGCCGACTTCATCCGGAACGAGCGGTCGGCGGCGTCGAGGGCGGCCGAGTGGGTCAGGTTGATCTCGAACTGGCCGCCGCAGAACTCGTGGTTCGCCGCGGTCACCCGCAGGCCCGCGTCGCGGAGCTGGCGCAGGGTGGTGATCAGGTGCCGGTTGGGGTCGCCCTTGGTGCCGACCACGTAGACGTTGCCGGGGGCGTCGGCGTAGCGCTTCCACCCGCCCGGCGACCCGGCGTCCTCCTCCAGCAGGTAGTACTCCAGCTCGGGCCCGATCACCGCATGCACCTCGTGCTCGGCGAGCAGTGACTCCACCCGCTGCAGGACCACGCGTGGGGACTCGCTGTGCGGTGCGCCGTCCGGGCCGTTGACCTCCCCGATCGCCCAGGCGGTGTTCGGCTCCCAGGGCATGGGGGCCAGGGTGGACAGGTCCGGGCGGACCGAGACGTCGGGCAGGCCCGCGTCCAGGCCGCCGGCCACCGGCACCACGTCGCCCTGCGGCGAGGTGTGGAAGATGGCCCGGCAGAACGCCAGGCCGTGGCCCATCGCGGTCGGCAGCTCCTCGACCAGCAGGTCACGGCCCCGGTCGACCCCGATCATGTCGCTGTAGGAGATGCGGACGACGTCGATGCCCTTGGCCCGCAGGTCCTCGATGACCTTGCCGAGCTCGGGGGTGGATGCGGCCACGGGGGGACCTCCAGGTGGTCGTTTGGGGCCGAACAATACGGTCGGCGTCGGGAATGGACAAGGTGCGCGCCCCGCCAGACTGGACACTCCGGGCGCGAAACGCCAGCGTCTCGACGCACGGAGTCTCCACCTGGGGAGTCTCCACCCGTCGGGTGGGTACCCCTTGACCCCCGGAAAGGGGCATCCTTATCGTTCGGTACCGAACTACTGGGGACCGACGGGGCTGTCGGCCGGAGGAGTACGCATGGGTGAGGTCGTCGGGGCCGGTTTCCTCGCGCATGTTCCGACGATCATGTTGCCCGAGGCGACCCGCCGAGAGATCAACAACGGCCAGGACAGCACGCTCGTGGCCGGGCTCGAGCGCCTGCGCACCGAGGTGTTCGACACCCTCGACTACGACACCGTGGTGGTGCTGGACTCGCACTGGGCGACCACCGTGGAATACGTGGTGACCGCGCAGGACCGCCGCTCGGGTCTCTACACCTCGGGCGAGCTGCCCCGGGGGATGAGCCAGGTGCCCTACGACTGGCCCGGGGACCCCGAGCTGGCCAGGGCCATCGCCGCCCAGGCCGAGCCGCACGGAACCTGGATCACCGCGATCGACGACCCGTACCTGCCCACCTTCTACGCCACGCTCAATCTGTGGCACTACCTCGGCCGCGGCCTGCCCGACAAGCGCTGGGTCTCGATCGGTGTCTGCCAGACCGCGGACACCGAGGACAACCTGCGACTCGGGCAGGCCCTCGGGGCGGCGATCGCGGCGAGCGACCGCACGGTGGTGCTGCTGGCCTCGGGCGCGCTGAGCCACACCTTCTGGCCGCTGCGGGTGATCCGCGACCACGAGGCGGCCGGCGCCGAGCACATCTTCACCCCGCAGGCCTACGCCGCCGACGTGCAGCGGATGGAGTGGTTCGCCGCGGGCGACCATGCCCGGGTGCTCGACACCATGCCCGACTTCCTGCGGTACCGGCCCGAGGCCCGCTTCGGCCACTACCTGATGATGATCGGAGCCCTGGGCGGGAGCAGCTGCACCGCGCCGGGGCGTCGTTTCGGCGAGTACGAGAACTCGGTCGGCACCGGCCAGGTGCACTACTGGTTCGACCGTCCGGCCGCCGGCTGGCAGGCTCCCGCGCCTGCCGGCGGCTGACCCGCCCCGCCGCACCGTTCCTGTCGTACCGCTCCAGCCGCGCCAGCCGCCCCAGCGAGAGGATCACCGTGAAGGTCTACGTCGACCGGGACAAGTGCGCCGACCACGGTCAGTGTGTGTTCGCCGCGCCCGAGGTCTTCCAGCTCGACCCCGACGGGAAGCTCGTCTATGACGCCCACGAGCTTGACGAGAGCCTGCGCGACGTCGTCGAGGAGGCCGCGGACGTGTGCCCGCTGCAGGCGATCACGATCGAGGGCTGATGCAGCGCATCGTCGTCGTCGGGGCCTCCCTCGGCGGTCTGCGCGCCGCCGAGGCGGTGCGCGCGGCCGGGTTCACCGGTCAGCTGACCGTGGTCGGCGACGAGCCGCACCTGCCCTACAACCGGCCACCGCTGTCGAAGGAGGCCCTGGCCGGCGAGGCCGTGATCGAGGCCGCGGGCCTGGAGTACCGCCGCCGACGGAGCGTCGACGACGTGCGCTGGCAGCTCGGCAACGGCGCCACCGCCACCGATCTGGCGGCTCGGCAGGTGGTCCTGGCCGACGGCGAGGTGCTCGACTTCGACGGTCTGGTCGCGGCGAGCGGGCTCCGGGTGCGCCGGCTGTCGATCCCGGCGCCCGAGGC
>JBAPWU010000358.1:0-1622 GCA_049283855.1 Kineosporiaceae bacterium | reverse complement strand
GGCGCGGACCCGGCCGCGGAGTCGCCGGCGGACCGCGACGGCCACCGCCTGCTCACCCTGCGCGCCCTGCTCCGGTTGGCCCGCGACAGCGGTCACCCCCTCGACCTGTCGATCGAGACCAAGCACCCGAGCCGATTCGGTGGCCAGGTCGAGGACGAGCTGGCTGCTCTGCTGCGGGCGGAGGGCTGGCTGCCCGGGGCCGGCGCCGACGGGGTGGCAGCCGTCGGCGGACGGGTCCGGATGATGAGCTTCTCCGGCCTCGCCGTGCGCCGGATGCACCAGCTCAGCCCGCAGCTGCCGCTGGTCTACCTGATGGAGCGGGTGCCTCGGGTCTATCGCGACGGCAGCCTTCCCGAAGGGGCGGGCATCGCCGGGATCGGCGTGCAGATCCTTAGGGAGAGTCCGGGCTACGTCCGGCAGGCGCACGCGGCGGGGCACGCCGTCCACGTCTGGACCGTCGACGAGCCGGACGACGTGAGGCGCTGCCTTGACGCGGGTGTCCAGGCGATCATCACCAACCGCCCGCGCCAGGTCCTGGACCAGCTGGGCCGCTGAACCGGTGAGGGAACCCGCTCATCCGGCGCTTCTCCCACGCTGGACGTACATTCGGGTCACTACGCCACACGGTGAAGGAATAGGTGGTTTGATCTCCCCTTCTGGTGGGGAAACCGCTAGCCGAGGAGCTGGCCAGTGGCACGAGGCGATCGCGAGGAGGGCAGCACCATGAGTCCTGCCGAGGCTAGGTCGCACTCCGCCGCCGGACACGTGCTCCGGCTGCCTCATCGCGCCGAGGCCGTGGCCGCGGCCCGGCGCCGGATCCGCTCGGCGCTCGGTGAGGCCGGGCTCTCTGGCCCCGTGCTGGACGACGCCGAGGTCGTGGTCTCGGAACTGCTCGGCAATGCCGTCCGCCACGGCCATGCGATCGCCGGCGGGGTCATCGTGCTCGGGTGGCAGGTCCTGCAGTCCGAGCTGCAGCTGCGGGTGACCGACGGCGGCGGTTCGGGCCGGGCGGTGGAAGCACGCGAGGCGCCCGCGACGGCCGTCTGCGGGCGCGGGCTGCACATCGTGGAACGACTCTCCACGAGCTGGGGAGTGACCGAGCACGTCGGGGGCCTGCGCACCGTGTGGGCCATGCTGCCGCTGGAGTCCCCGCCGACGTTGCGCCTGGTGAGATGAGCCGTCTCCTCCCGTGTCACCCGGCGCCGCCGGGGCCGGCGCCCGGAGTCGGGAACCTACACTGGGACGGCTTCTAGAAGCCCTCGGAACCACCCCCTGCCAAGGAGCCTGAGCCCATGGGCAAGTCCTCGCGCCGCGCCATCGCCCGCAGGGGGTCCGGAGCAGATCCGGCGACCGCAGCGGCGCCGGTCCCGGTGGTCGGCATGCGCGAGCCGTGCCCGTGCGGATCGGGCAGGCGCTACAAGGCCTGTCATGGCCGCGCCGCCCGGTTCGAGGCGGCCGTCCTGGTCACCCGCCCCTTCGAGGGGCTGACCGGAGAGTGCGACTGGGTCGCCCTGCGCGAGATCGTGCCCTCGGCCACCGCCCGGGCGCGCACCGACGCCGCCCACGGCGCCCGGGAGGTCACCGTGGCCACGGTGCTGCCGCTGGCCTGGCCCGCCCTGCAC
>JBAPWU010000357.1:0-7432 GCA_049283855.1 Kineosporiaceae bacterium | reverse complement strand
GGCCGCGCTCGGCGCACTCCTGGACGACCCGGCGACCCTGCTCGATCCTCCCCGGCCGGACGCCGCGGGCGGCCCGTTCTCGGTGAGCCGCCACGGCACGGAGTACGAGTTGGCCCTGACCCTGCCGCTGGCGCGGCGCGAGGAGCTGGACCTGCACCGCCTCGGCGACGATCTCGTGATCGCGCTTGGCCGGCACCGGCGGGTGCTCACGCTGCCCAGCGGCCTGCGCCGCTGCCGGGTGGTGGGCGCCAGGCTGGACGACGCCGTCCTGCGGGTGCGGTTCGAGCCCGACCCTGCCCTGTGGCGGTCGTGATGGACCAGTCACCGCGCGAATCCGCCGAGGCCCTCGCCGAGGAGGCGGCCCGGCTGGTCCAGTCGCTGCGCGAGTCGTTCGAGGCGACCCAGCTCGCTGCGGAGCACTCAGGCCCGACCTGCCGGGCGTGCCCGGTCTGTCAGCTGCTCGGGGTGCTGCGCCAGGTGCGGCCCGAGGTGGTGGAGCACCTGTCCACGGCGATGTCCGAGCTGGCCCTGGCGGTGCGGGAGTTGCTCGGCCCGCCCCCGGCCGACGCACCACCTCCGGACGAGCCGGATCGGCCCGCTCCGCCGGAGCAGACGGTCGAGCGGATCGAGATCGCGTGAGAGGGACGGACGTGGAACTGACGATCGGGGTCGATCTGGGTGGCACCAAGATCGCGGCAGGCGTGGTGGACGGCGAGGGGCGCGTCCTCGAGCAGGTGCGGGTGCAGACGCCCGCCTCCACCGCACAGGCCGTCGAGGCCGGGATCTGTGACGCCGTCGCCGAGCTCACCGCCCGGTACCGGGTCTCCGCGGTCGGGCTGGCCGTGGCGGGGTTCGTGAACGAGGGCCGCTCGACGCTGCGGTTCGCCCCGAACCTGCCGATGGTCGACCGGCCGCTGCGCACGGTGGTCTCCAGGCGGATCGGTCTGCCGGTGGTGGTGGAGAACGATGCGAACGCGGCGGCCTGGGGCGAGCACCGGTTCGGCGGCGGCCGTGGAGCCGAGGACGTCGTGATGATCACCGTCGGCACCGGGCTGGGCGGCGGGATCGTGCTCGGCGGCCGGCTGTTCCGGGGGGCCTTCGGCGCCGCCGGTGAGCTCGGCCACGTCCGGATGGTGCCGGGCGGGCTGCTCTGCGGCTGTGGCAACCACGGGTGCTGGGAGCAGTACGCCTCGGGACGGGCCCTGGTCCGCGAGGCCCGGGCCCTGGCCCGCACCAGCCCGGAGATCACCGCCCGGTTGCTCGAACTGGCCGGTGGCGATGCCGAGGCGATCGGCGGGCGGATGGTCACCCGCGCCGCCGCGGAGGGTGACATCGGGGCGCGGGGGCTGCTGGCCGGCCTGGGCCGCTGGCTCGGGGAGGGCATCGCCGATCTGGCCAACGTGCTCGATCCGGCCCTGGTCGTGATCGGAGGCGGGGTCAGCGAGGCCGGTGAGCTGCTGCTCGGCCCGGCCCGGGAGGCGTTCGAGGCGAAGCTGTCCGCCAGCGCCTACCGCCCGCACCTGGCGATCGTGGCGGCCGAACTGGGCAACGGCGCCGGTCTGGTCGGTGCCGCGGATCTGGCGCGACACCCGTGAGCCCGCTGCGCGACCGGCTGACGGTCGGGGTGGACATCGGCGGCACCAAGGTGGCCGCGGGGGTGGTCGACCCGCAGGGCAAGGTGCTCGCCCGGGCACGCCGGCTCACCCCCTCGCGCGACCCCCGTGCCGTGGAGAGCACCATCGAGGAGGTGGTCGCCGAACTGCGTGCCGCGCACGACATCGGCGCCGTCGGGATCGGTGCCGCCGGCTTCGTCGACGCCGAGCGGTCCCGGGTGCTCTTCGCCCCGCACCTGGCCTGGCGCAACGAGCCGCTGCGTGATGCGGTCGCCGCGGCCGTGCAACTGCCGGTCGTGGTCGAGAACGACGCCAATGCGGCGGCCTGGGCGGAGTGGCGCTTCGGTGCCGGTCGCGGGGAGACCCGTCTGGTCTGCGTGACCCTGGGCACCGGGATCGGCGGGGGCATCGTCAGCGACGGGCAGGTGCAGCGCGGCAAGCACGGCATGGCGGGGGAGTTCGGCCACATGGTGGTGGTGCCGGACGGGCAACGCTGCGAGTGCGGCAACCGCGGCTGCCTGGAGCAGTACGCCTCGGGCAACGTGCTCGGCCGCGAGGCACGCGAGCTGGCCCGGGCATCCTCGCCGGTCACCGTGCCGCTTTTGCAGCGCGTCGGCGGCGACGTCGACGCGCTGGTGGGTCCGGTGATCACGGAGGCTGCCCGGGACGGTGACCCGCTGGCGATCGAGCTGTTCGAGGAGGTCGGCCGTTGGCTCGGGATCGGTCTGGGTAATCTGGCCGCCGCGCTCGATCCCGGCATGTTCGTGATCGGCGGCGGGGTCTCCGACGCCGGTGAGCTGCTGCTGCGCCCCGCCCGGGACTCCTTCCGACGGATCCTGACCGGCCGGGGGTTCCGGCCCGAACCGCGGATCGTCAAGGCAGCCCTAGGCCCCGAGGCCGGTCTGGTCGGCGCGGCCGATCTGGCCCGCGTCGGCTGACCGGAGGCGTTCGGGGCATGCGCCTGGTCTCCTGGAACATCCGCGACCTGTCCGGAGACCCGATCGCCGTCCAGAGGGTGCTGCGCGCACTGGCCGCCGACGTGCTCTGCCTGCAGGAGGCGCCGCGCCGGCCCGGCGCGTCGCTGCGGATCGCGGCCCTGGCCCGCGCCTGCGGACTGCACCACGTCACCGGAGGGCGTGGCAGTGGCGGCACGGCGTTGCTGGTCGCCCCCAGGGTGCACGTTCGGGCGGCGCAGACCGTCCGGCTACCGGTGCCCCGCTGGTACACCCGCACCCGCGGCGCGGTACTGGCCGAGGTGTCGACGGCCGGGACGGCGGTCGCGCTGGCCTGCGTGCACCTGCCGCTCACGCCTGAGCAGCGGCTCGAGCACGCCCGGTCGGTGCGGTCCGCGCTGGACGCCTGGTCGCCGGGGCCTGCACGTGTGGTCGTGGCCGGCGACTTCAACGAGCCGACGGGGTCGCCGTCCTGGCAGGTGTTCTCCGACCTGGTCCGCGATCCCGCGCCCGAGGCGCCGCCGACCTTTCCCGCCCGCCGGCCCAGCGGCCGGATCGACGCGGTTCTGGTCGGCGCCGGCCTGGACGTCCTCGAGTACGGGGACGGCGGGGTGGACCATCCCCTGGTCCACCGGGCCAGCGACCACCTGCCGGTGCTCGCCGTCCTGCAGGGCGCAGATCTCCTCTCAGCCGGCCGCTGACTGGAGGGTGGAGTACAGCTCGAACGCGAGATCTCCGCGCGCCTCGTTCTCCGGGCCCCCGGTCTGTGGCACAAGGACGACGACCGAGGTGGCCGTGTCCGGCCAGACGAGCATGATCGAGGTGTACTGGATGAAGTTGCCGGCGTGACCCACGATGACCGTCCCGTTGTCGTCGGTGATCATCGTGCCGAAGCCGTAGGTGTATTCCCCTGTCGGATCAGGGGTTTCCATCACCGTGACCAGGCCGGCGTCGATCACGTGACCGCCGTAGAGCAGGTAGCCCCAGCGGGCCAGGCTCGGGGCGTCGGCGGCGATGCCGGCGCCACCCAGGCCCGTGGACGCCGCCCCGCGGGACGGCAGGTAGCCGCCCTGGGGATCGACGACCTTGGTGATCGGATCGTCCACAGGGAACGCCAGCGGCGGTTGTGGTTTCTCGCCGGTCTGCATCCAGATCCGGTCGAGCCCTGCGGGAGCCAGGAGATCCTCACGAAGGGCGGCGGCCAGCGGCCGGCCGGTCACCTTCTCGATCACCATGCCGAGCACGTAGTAGTTGAGCCCGGAGTACTTCGCCGGGCCGCCCAGCGTGCCGACGCGCGGTTGGTCGACCGCCTTCGCCACGATCTCCGCGGCGGTCCATTCCCGGTTCGGGTCCTTGGCGACCTCGGCCATGATCGTCGTCCAGGGGGCCTCGGGGAACCCGCTCTTCATCGTCGCCACCTGGCGGACGGTCGCCCCGCTCGTCTCGAACGGCAGGCTCACGTACTTCGTCACCGGGGCGTCCAGGTCGATCGTTCCTCGGCTGGACAGCAGCAGGACCTCGGCGGCGGTGAACGTCTTGGTTGTGCTGGCGATGGCGAACGCAGACCTGGGCTGGATCGGCGTGCCCAGGCCGTCGGCCCCGGCGGCGCCGGCCCACGAGCCCTTGGGCGTGACGACGGCGGCCGACAGTCCGGTCAGTGAGTGCGCCGTCATGTAGGCCTTCAGCGAGGCCTGGAGCGTGGCGACCGTGCTCGCCGGAAGGGCTGCGTCGCTCGGCTCGCCCCACAGCGGCCTGGCCGAGGGCGCAGCCGAGTTGGTGGTGATGGTGGTGGTCGACGCCGAGGTGCTGCCGGTGGTGCCCGAGGTGCCGCCGGAACAGCCGACCAGGGCCGTCACCACCACCGCGACCAGAGCGAAGCGCGACCCCCGAGGCACGAGACGGCCTGACGTGTTCATGGCCCTCACCCCATTCAATTGTGATCTTCGCCACGATGGCGGGCCAGGGGCGTTCGTCGTGGAGTTGCGCGTCGCTCATCGGGGCGTCCTGTCGCGACGGGCTGTGCATTGCCCCGCCTCGGGGGGCAATGCACAGTCGCCAGCACGAGCACGAGCACCAGCACCAGCACCAGCACCCGGCACAGCCACCCTCACAGCCACAGCCACAGCCACCGGCACCCCGTCACCGGCACCCTCAGAGCCACCGGCACCGCACGACCTCACGCGCCCGGCAGAGCGGCCGACGACGAGGTCAGACGACGGGGTGCAGCGAGGTCAGACGACGGGGTGCAGCGAGGTCAGACGACGGCGCCGTTGTCCTCGTCGTCCGAGCGTTCACCGGGCATCCGGGCCACCAGGGTGACGAAGCCGCCCACGAACGCCACCAGCGCCGTGACGATCAGCATCGACGGCAGGGCGCCTCCGACGATCGCGGCGATCAGCAGGAACAGCGGTCCGCCGATCACGCCGGCCCAGGCCAACCGCGAATAGATGTCGCCCCGGGGGAGCGGTGGCGGGTCCGGCGGCTCGAAGTGCTCGTCGAGCTCGGCGGGGTAGAGCTGCTCGGCGGTCTCCTCGGTGACGGCGGGTGGCGGCTGCGGATCGGCCAGGCGGGTCTGGGCCCGCACAGGCTCGGCATCCGGTGCCGAGAACTGGGCCACCAGGGCGGCGAAGGCCGCCTCGTAGTCCAGCTCGGGGTCGATGTCCCGGTTCGCACCGAGTCCCAGGTCGGGCCGATGCTCGAGGTCGTCGCGCTCGGCGTCTCCGGCGGTCATCGGGGGCTCGTTGCGGGCTTGGCCAGCCGGTCGATGAACGCCAGACTTCCCTCGAAGATCCGCTCGGCATCGTTGTCGAGGGTGGCCACGTGGTAGCTGTCCTCGCAGAGCACCTCGGTGACGTCGACCGAGCCCACCCTGTCCAGGATGAGCCGGCTGCTGGACGCCGGGACGATGTGGTCCTCGGGGGATCGGAACAGCAGCAACGGCTGGCGCACCGACGGCAGATCCGCGGCCACCGCGGCGTACATCGCCACCATCGAGTGCAACGCCTGCAGGGGGGTGCGTTCATAGGCCAGCTCGGTCGCCCCGGGCTTCTTGATGTCCCCGCCGATCGCCGGCAGCGAGGGGAGCAGGAACCGGAGCAGCGGCAGCACCTTCAGCCGCGGGTCCTCGACCTTGACCGCAGGGTTGACCAGGACCAGCCCCGCGACGTCCGCCCCGCGCTGCTCGGCCAGGCGCAGGGCCAGCGCCCCGCCCATCGACAGGCCGGCCACCACCACGGCGTCGCAGCGGCTGCGCAACTGGGAGAGGGCGACGTCGACGGTGGAGTACCACTCCGGCCAGCGGCTGCGGTTCATGTCCTGCCAGGTGGTGCCGTGGCCCGGCAGCAGCGGCAGGCTCACCGAGTGCCCGGCCTCGACCAGGCGGTCGGCCCAGGGCCTGAGGCTCTGCGGGCTCCCGGTGAATCCGTGACAGAGCAGGACGCCGACTGGGCCGCCTTCATGATGGAACGGTTCGGCTCCGGGCAGCACCGCCACGCCGGCCTCCTCGCACGCGTCGACCGGCGCGTCGGGCGCCGGTTCCGCCATCGTGACATGCGGGCCCGCGTCTGCGCGAGGGGGCGGGGACACCCGGGCGGCTCACCGGGTGGCGATGAGTCTCTACAGTTGCCTCACCGAGGGTCGCAGTCGTGAGGAGGCAGGCGCAGTGTTCTACTGGTTTCTCAAGCGGATCATCCTCGGACCGATCCTGTTCACCTTCTTCCGCCCCCTGGTCACGGGGGAGGAGAACGTGCCGGCCGAGGGCGGGGTGATCCTCGCGAGCAACCACCTGTCCTTCTCCGACTCGATCTTCCTGCCGTTGGTGGTCAAGCGGCGGGTCACCTTCCTGGCCAAGGCGGACTACTTCACCGGGCAGGGAGTCAAGGGCCGGGCCACAGCCCTGTTCTTCAGACTGGTCGGGCAGCTGCCCGTCGACCGATCGGGCGGCCAGGCCTCCGAGGCGGCACTGAACACCGGGCTGAAGGTGCTGCGCCGCGGGCAGTTGCTCGGCATCTACCCCGAAGGCACCCGGTCACTGGACGGCCGGCTCTACCGGGGCAAGACCGGCGTGGCCCGGATGGCCCTCGAGGGCAAGGTGCCGGTGGTCCCGGTAGCGATGATCGGCACCGACAAGGTGCAGCCGATCGGCCGCAAGATCCCGCACCTGGGCCGGGTCAGCATCGTGCTCGGCGAGCCGCTGGACTTCTCCCGGTACGAAGGGATGGAGGGCGACCGGTTCGTGCTGCGCTCCATCACCGACGAGATCATGTACGCATTGATGGAGCTGTCCGGGCAGGAGTACGTCGACGTCTACGCCTCGACCATGAAGGAGCGACTCGCCTCGGCCAGACGCACCAAGCCCGGGCCCGTCGCCGCGGCGGTCGCGGCCGCCAGTGCGATCACCGCTGTCGCCGGCGAGCGGGTCAAAGGAGCCGCGGAGAGCCACGCCCCGACGGATGAGCGCGCGGCCCGTGATCACGACGCGGACGGCGGGGCCGACGACGGCCAGGCCCAGGTCGAGCACACCGCGTAGGTGAGCCGACGCCCGCCGAGCCCGCTGCTGGTCATCGTGGCCGCGGCGGCCTGGCTGGCGGACCTGCCGGTGCTCCACGCCGTGCTGGCCGGGGCCGATCGCGGCCTGGACGCGATGGACGAGAGCCACTACCTGATGGCCGCCCAGCCGTGGGCCTCGGACAAGGCGTTCAACGGCGTGTTCGGCTGGTACTCGGGACCGTTGCTCCGCCTGGCGGGCGGTGACCTGGGCCGGTTCCGGGTGTACGCCGCCGTGCTCCTGGTGGTGGCCGGGCTGGTCATGGCGGGCGCGGTCCGCCGGGGCGCCGAGGAGCTGGGCGGGCGGGCCTGGCCCGGATG
>JBAPWU010000356.1:0-2376 GCA_049283855.1 Kineosporiaceae bacterium | reverse complement strand
GCGGACAGGTCGATGTTGGCCGGCAGCAGGTCGATGTTCGGCACGTGCGACGGCCGGATCACCTCACGCACGTGGGTGTGGCGCTCCATCAGCAGGCTGTAGACGGTCTTGTCGAGCTCGTGCGGGTTGATCCCCAGGCCCACCGACAGGGCCCCCTGCGGGTCGAAGTCCACCAGCAGGGTGCGCCGGCCGTACTCGGCCAGTGCCGCGCCGAGATTGATCGTGGACGTGGTCTTGCCGACGCCGCCCTTCTGGTTGCACATCGCGATGATCCGCGCCGGGCCGTGGCCGATGAGTGCCTGCGGCTCGGGGAACTTGGGCATCGGACGACCGGTCGGGCCGATCCCGCCGGCTGCGAGGCCGTCGAGACCGTCCGCGACGTCGAGGACCACAGAGAGTCCCTCCTGCGTCTGGTTGATCACGACCTGTCCATTCTCCCTCGGATCTCCGCGGTGATTCACGGTGGCCCAGGGTGCGCCGGGCTGGATACCACAATCCTCCCCCGTGCCAGGCTCGGACGCCGCGAGGCTATCCGGCGCGTCGCGCCCTGCTCAAGCACAAGATCCACATGCGCCCCACCAGCCCCACCAGTCCCATGCGTAACGCTGAATTCAGGCCAGGGCGCGCGGGTGGGCGGAGGCGTAGACCTCGCGCAGGGTGTCGGCGGTGACCTGGGTGTAGATCTGGGTGGTGGCCACCGAGGCGTGTCCCAGCAGCTCCTGCACCACGCGGACGTCGGCACCACCCTCGAGCAGGTGGGTCGCGAAGGAGTGGCGCAAGGTGTGCGGAGACACCGCAGCCACCAGTCCTGCCCGCTGCGCCGCCGCCTGCAGCACCGTCCACACGCTCTGCCGGGAGAGCCGCCCGCCGCGCAGGTTGAGGAACACTGCCGGAGTGCCCCGCCCACGCCGGGCCAGGTCGGGCCGCACCCGTACCAGGTAGGCCTCCAGCGCCGCGACGGCATAGCTGCCCACCGGCACGATCCGCTCCTTGGAGCCCTTGCCCCGAAGCCGCACCAGCCCGTCACCCAGGTCGAGATCGTCGATGTCCAGCCCGACCGCCTCGCTGATCCGCGCACCGCTGCCGTAGAGCAGTTCGAGCACCGCCCGGTCGCGGAAGGTGCTCGGAGTCCCGCCGACCGAGGCCGAGTCCAGCAGCCGCTCCACCTCACCCAGCGCGATCGCCTTCGGCAACCGGCGCGGCGCGGCCGGCGGGCGGACGTCGCCGGCCGGGTCCGTGGCCACCGTGCCTTCCAGGACCAGGAACCGGTGCAGGCCGCGGACGGCGACCACGGCCCGGGCGGCCGACGTCGCCGTCAGCACGGCAGCGCCGTCCGCCCCGGTGCGGATCGACACCAGGAAGGCGCTCACGTGCTCCTCCCGCACCTGGTCGGGCGCGGTGATCCCGAGTCCGGCGAGGTGGGCCAGGTAGCGGTCCAGGTCTCGCCGGTAGGCGGACAGGGTGTTGGCGGCCAGGCCACGCTCCACCCCGAGATGCTCCAGGTACCCCCGGACGGCGCGGCGCATCGGCGAGGGCGGCCCGGTGTCCGCGCCGGGACGTCCCGGCGCGGCAGGCAGGGCGATCTCCTCGATGCTCATCGCAGCCGAAGTCTGACATGGCGGGCACCGTCAGTGCCGCGGGGTGAGGCTGTCTGCAGTTGCTGCTTCACCAGATGCCGGACTAACCTCCTAGCTAAGGAGGTGATCCGTCGTGAGTGAATCGTCAGCCGGATACAACATCCACGACGCCAAGACTCAACTGTCCCGCCTCATCGAACGAGTGGAGCGCGGGGAGGAGATCACCATCAACCGCGCCGGAACACCGGTCGCCAAACTCGTCCCGCTGCCCCGGACCGTGAGGCGTCGTGGCCGAGGGAGCCTCCGCGACCAGATCGCCTTCTCCCCTGATTGGGACTCCCCCGCCGTGAACGACGGCATCAGCGACGACTTCGAGTCGGACACATGAGGTTCCTGCTCGACACCCACGTCGTCCTGTGGTGGCTGGCGGACGACGAGACGCTGGCGCCGGACACCAAGGAGCTCATCGACACCGAGACCGACGTGTTCATCAGCGCGGCCTCGGTGTGGGAGATCGCGATCAAGCAGGCTCTGGGCAAGCTCACCGTTACCTCGGACGTCTTCAGCGCGCTTGACCGATCCGGCCTGGACGAACTACCGATCCGGTCACGCCATGCGGTGGAGGCGGGAGGTCTGCCTCCGCTGCACCGCGACCCCTTCGACCGCATGCTCGTCGCCCAGGCCCGGTGCGAGGATCTGACCCTGCTGACCCGAGACGCCCAGCTCCTGCGCTACGAGGTCACCGCGCGTTCGGTCTGACCTCAGCCGCGGGTGGCTCCGAGCACCGGATGCTCGGGCC
>JBAPWU010000355.1:0-3155 GCA_049283855.1 Kineosporiaceae bacterium | reverse complement strand
CCCGCAGGCCGGCGGTCGCGGCGAGCCCGGCCAGCACCGGTGCCTGGGCGATGGCCCAGTCCACCCGCCGGTCCAGACCGTCGGCGAGCGCGTCGAGCACCCCCGCGGTCGCCGGACGGGTGGGCAGGTTCGCCGCGAGCAGTTCGTGCACCTCGGCCGTGGCCACGCCCAGATCCCGGGCGGGGCCGGCGAAGGAGGCCCCGGTGGCCACCGCCCGGGTCGCCACCCGCCAGGCGTCCTCGCTGCCGCCGAGGAACTCCACGGCGAAGGCCAGGTGGCCGCG
Organism: Kineosporiaceae bacterium; assembly: GCA_049283855.1. Lineage (GTDB taxonomy): Bacteria > Actinomycetota > Actinomycetes > Actinomycetales > Kineosporiaceae > JADJPO01. The sequence continues at coordinate 2,872 of JBAPWU010000355.1, read as the reverse complement.
CCGCCCCTCGCCCCAGCAGCCCTCGACCCAGCCGGCCGGCTGGGGCACCCGCGTGCAGCCCGCTGCGGCCAGCGCCGATTGCACGACGACGTCGGGATTGTCCCCGGCGTTCACCACCCGGAACACCTTGACGATCAGCGCCCCCGGGGTGTCCGCGCCGACCACGATCGAGGTGTTCGACTGCTCCCCGCGCAGCACCGAACTGCTCGCCGCCTCGTCGATCGCCGGCCCCCCGGGCTGCAGCACTCCGGTCAGGCTGATCCCGCCAGGCTCCGCGCCGCCCCCGCTCGCCCCCTCCCGGGCGATCAGGCGCAGCAGGGCCTGCACGTAGTGCGGGTCGTGCGGGCCGTCGTAGACCCAGCGCGCACCCTCGCCCTCCCGGTTCACGATGCCGACCAGCGCGTCGGCCAGCTCGGGCACCGGGGCCGGGTGGTAGGTCAGCGGCACCTGGTAGAGCGCCCCGGCCGCCTCGACCAGATGCACCCGGACGGCGACCGGCTCGCCGCGAGCGCCGTCCAGCGTGGTCTCGGCCACCGAACGCACCGGGGCGCCCGGTGCGCCCTTGCCCGCGAACCAGCGTTGACGGGGGAGCCACTGTCCGAGCGGCCGGTCCAGGGAACGGTCCAGGGAGCGGTCGAGGGAACCGCTGTTCATCCCCGCCTGCGCAGGGACAGGCCCTTCGTGATCGGCTTCTCGGGCTCCTCGAGCGCGGCCGCAGGGAGCGGCTCGCTGACCCGCAGCCAGAAGAAGTCGCGCGACCCCATCGTGACCTGCAGCGTTCCGTCCGCGGGGATCGAGGGGAAGCCGTTCCCGCCGAAGACGTCGGCCAGGCTGTAGCCGGCATGGTCGGGCAGGTCGACCAGGCCGGCCTGAGGGGCGTGGGAGAGGTTGTTCACGCAGAGCACCGTCTCCGGCTCCTCGCCGGCCGTCCCCCCGTCGAGCACCCGCAGGAAGGCCAGCAGGTGCGGGTTGTCGCACTCGAGCGCCACGAACGAGCCCAGGCCGAACACCGGGTGCCGCTTGCGGACCGCCAGCATCGCCCGGGTCCAGTGCAGCATCGAGGACGAGGCGGCCATCTGCGCCTCGACGTTCACCGCGGCGTGGTGGTAGACGAGGGACTGGATCACCGGCAGGTAGAGCTTGCCCGGGTCGGCGGTGGAGAATCCGGCGTTGCGATCCGGCGTCCACTGCATCGGGGTGCGTACCGCGTCGCGGTCGGGCAGCCAGATGTTGTCGCCCATCCCGATCTCGTCGCCGTAGTACAGGTAGGGGCTGCCGGGCAGGGACAGCAGCAGGGCGTTGATCAGTTCCAGTTCGGCCCGGCTGCCGTCGAGGAGGGTGGCCAGGCGGCGCCGGATGCCGATGTTGGCGCGCATCCGCGAGTCCGGCGCGTACCAGCCGTACATCGCGGCCCGCTCCTCCGTGCTGACCATCTCGAGGGTGAGTTCGTCGTGGTTGCGCAGGAAGGTGCCCCACTGCGCCCCCGGCGGGATGTCCGGGGTGTCGCGCATGATGTCGGCGATCGGGGCGGCCCGCTCCTCCCGCAGCGCGTAGTAGATGCGCGGCATCACCGGGAAGTGGAAGGCCATGTGGCACTCGGGCTCGGTCTCGGTGCCGAAGTAGGCCACCACCTCCTTGGGCCACTGGTTGGCCTCGGCGAGCAGGATCCGGCCCGGGTAGTCCTCGTCCACCATCCGCCGGATGCGCCGAACGAACGTGTGGGTCTCGTCCAGGTTCTCGCAGTTCGTCCCGTCCATCTCGAACAGGTAGGGGATGGCGTCCAGCCGGATGCCGTCGATCCCGGTGTCCATCCAGAACCGGATGACGTCGAGCATCGCCTCCTGCACCTCGGGGTTGGCGAAGTTGAGGTCGGGCTGGTGGGCGAAGAACCGGTGCCAGAAGTACTGGCGGCGCACCGGGTCGAAGGTCCAGTTGCTGGTCTCGGTGTCGACGAAGATGATCCGCGCGTCGGCGTACTTCTCGTCGGTGTCGCTCCAGACGTAGAAGTCGCCGTAGGGCCCCTCGGGGTCGGACCGGGAGGACTGGAACCAGGGGTGGGCGTCGCTGGTGTGGTTGACCGCCAGGTCGGTGATCACCCGCAGTCCGCGGGCGTGCGCCTGGGTGACGAACTCCTGGAAGTCGGGCAGGGTGCCGTACTCGGGCAGCACCGCGTTGTAGTCGCTGATGTCGTACCCGCCGTCGCGCAACGGCGAGGCGTAGAACGGCGGCAGCCAGATCACGTCGACGCCGAGCCACTGGATGTAGTCGAGCTTGGACATCAGGCCGTTGAAGTCGCCCGAGCCCGAGCCCTTGGAGTCGGCGAAGGCGCGCACCAGGACCTCGTAGAACACCGCCTTGCGGTACCAGTTCGGGTCGTTGCGCAGCCCGGGACCGGTCAGTTCCAGACCCTTCACGGAACCCTCCGGATCACCATCACGTGGGCCGGCTGGTCGTGCGGGTCGAGCCGCACGTAGTTGTTCTCCCACCAGCGGAAGCTCTGGTCGGACAGAAGGTCGTGCACGGTGAAGGAGTCCGCCCAGTCCATGCCGAGGGCGGGCATGTCCAGGTGCACCGTGGTCTCCCGGGTGCCGTGCGGGTCGAGGTTGACCACGACCAGGATGGTGTCGTCCTGCCCGGTGGGGGAGTGCGCGGCGTCCAGGCGGCGGGAGTAGCAGATCACCGAGTCGTCGTCCACGTGGTGGAAGGCGATGTTGCGCAGGTAGTGCAGCGCGGGGTGATCGCGGCGGATCCGGTTCAGGCGGGTCACGTAGCGGGCGATCGAACGCTGCTCGTTGAACCCGCCCGGCGCGTAGGAGGCCCAGTCCCGCGGCCGGTACTGGTACTTCTCGCTGTCCAGGTACTCCTCGCTGCC
>JBAPWU010000354.1:0-4350 GCA_049283855.1 Kineosporiaceae bacterium | reverse complement strand
ACCCAGCGGTCGCCGCGGCCTCGGAGCGGGCTGCTGCACCGGCGCGTTCGGAGCCGCTCCTCTCGGTGACCCTGAGCCAGGCCTTCCTGCCCGCCCGCGTGGTCCGCCGCCTGGCCGGCTGGGCCTGCCCGGCCTTCCATCCCCTCGCGATCACGTTGGTGCTCATGGCCTTCGCGGCCGGCAACCTCTGGCTGTTCCTCGGGCTCGGCGGCGGTGGCTCGGCGACGCTGACCGATCCCGGCGACATCCTCGCCGTCCTGGCCCTGTTGGGGCTGTCGACCCTGGTGCACGAGGTGGGTCACGCCGCGGGGTGCCGGTACGGCGGGGGACGGCCCGGGGCGATCGGGGCCGGCCTGTACCTGTGGTTCCCGGTGTTCTGGACCGATGTCACCGACGCCTATCGCCTCGATCGGGTGGGCCGGCTGCGCACCGATCTGGGCGGGGTGTACTTCAACGCGTTGTTCGTCGCGCTGGCTGCGGCCGGGTACGCCCTCACCGGGTGGTCGCCGCTCGCGGTCGCCGTCCTGCTGACGAACATCGTTGCGCTGCAGCAGCTTCTGCCCGTGGTCCGGATGGACGGCTACTACATCCTCGGGGACCTGACCGGGGTTCCGAACCTGTTCGGGCTGCTCGGCCCCACCCTGCGCAGCATGATCCCGGGGCGTGAGCCCGACCCCCGGGTGCGCGCCCTGCGGCCCGGCGTGCGGCGGGTGGTCGTGGGGTGGGCGGTGGTCTCCACCCTGGTCCTGGGCGGGTCGCTGGTGGCGCTGGTGGTCGGTGCCCCCGCCCTGGCCGGGAGCACCTGGTCGCAGATGCGCGCCTTCTGGGCGGTCGCCAGCCGCCCCGAGGACCTGGCCACGACCGTGTACGCCTGGATCTGCCTGGTGCTGCTCGTGGTGCCGTTCGTCGGGTTCGCGGCGCTGCTGGCGCGCTCGGCCCGGCTGTCGGCCGGCCGGGCGCGGGGCCGACCGAAGGGAGAGGGAGCGATGACGACGAGCCTCGACCTGGACCGGGACCGGGACCGGGACCGGGACCGGGAGCGGGAGCGGGAGCGGGACCAGGAGCCGGATCCGCGTCCCGGCCCGGTGAACGCGGTCCCCCCGCTGCCCCGGCTGACCGCGGCGGAGTTCACCGAGGAGGTCATGCTGCGTGCCCGCCGTCGGCCACCGAGCCGTGGCTGGCGACGCCAGGTGTTCCTGGCCACCGGTGGCCTGGTGCACCCCGGTCCGAGCGCGGCCGAGCGGCGGGAGAGCGAACTCGTCGAGCGGGTGCGCACCCGGCTGACCAGCGCCCGCCGGATCGTGGTGCTCAGCCGCAAGGGCGGCGCGGGCAAGACCACCACGACGCTGATGCTGGGACACACCCTGGCCATCCACCGGGGGGATCGGGTGGTCGCGCTGGACGCCAACCCGGACGCCGGGTCCCTGCCCTACCGGGTCGAGCGCGAGTCCTCGGCCACGGTCACCTCGCTGCTGGCCGACGTCGATCGGTTGACCAGCTATGCGCAGGTCCGGGCGCACACCTCGCAGGCGCCCAGCCGGCTGGAGATCGTGGCCTCGGACGACGATCCGCGGATCACCCACGCGCTGGGCCAGGCCGACTACAGCCGGGCGATCGACCTGCTCGACCAGCACTACATGCTGCTGCTCATGGACACCGGGACCGGGATCCTGGACGAGGCCACCCAGGGGCTCCTGCGCGAGGCCGATCAGGTGGTGGTGGTGATGCCGCCGGCGCTGGACGGGGCGCGGGTGGCGGCGTCCACCCTGGACTGGCTGGACGAGCACGGGTACATGTCGCTGGTGCGGGGTGCCGTGGCCGTGATCAACGGAGTGCGCGGTGAGAGCGGGCTGGTGCACCTCGATGCGATCGAGGCGCACTTCCGGGCACGGTGCGCCGGAGTGGTCCAGATCCCGTGGGACCGTGCCCTGGAGGCCGGGGCCCGGACCGCACCGGAGGATCTGCGGTCCGCGACCCGCACCGCCTACCTGGAGTTGGCCGCCCTGGTGGCCGAGGGTTTCGGTGCCGACCCGGGGCGGGTCCGGTGACCGCGCGGCAGAGGGCGCGGGGCGTGCTCACCACCGTCGCCCTGGCCGTGGCCCTGACCCTCTCGTCGATGCTGGCGCCCGGGTCCGCCCCGTCGGCGCAGGCCGCCGGCGGCCCACGGATCACCACGCTGTCCACCGCCGCGCGCAGCCTGGCGGCGGTCAACGGGCAGCGGGCCACCCGGTTCGCCTTCGCCGTGCGGACCACGGACGGCACCGGCATCGCGGCGTCCAACCTGGCGCTGGCCCGGGCGACCTGCCGGGGCTGCCGATCGGTCGCGGTCGCCGTGCAGATCGTGGTCGCCGGGCACGTGCCGGACCTGGACGTCGCGCCGGGTCCGGGACGTTCCCCCGTGGTGCGGGTGAGCAATCTCGCGGTCGCGGAAGACCTCGCGCGCGGGGTGCGGACCACGAGTGCCGGGGGAGGCCGGCGGGCAGCCATGTGCTCCCGGTGCTCGACGCTGGGGCTCGCCTACCAGTTCGTGGTCCTCGGCCGGCACCGGCTGCTGATCACTCCTGCTGCCCGGGCCCGGCTGGCCCAGCTCGAGGGCGAGATGCGGCGGGTCGCGGCGAGCAGGGCCTCGAATGACGTGATCCACGCCCGGATGGACGCCCTCGCCGTGCAGATCGGCGAGACGCTGCGCACCGGGGTCGTTCTCGGGCCGCACCGATGACCGGCCCGGCCGCGGTCGAGCCGCCCACAGCGGTGCTGGTCGTGCGGGCCTGGCGGGAGAGCGAGGACCGCAGTGCCTTCCGGGCCAGGGTCTGGTCCACCCGGAGTGTCGTCGAGCAGCCGATGCAGGCCCGCCTGGTGGGCTCGGTCGAGGAGTTGGAGGCGGTGGTGACCCAGTGGCTGGCGCAGTTGCGGCAGAGGTGAGACTGCTCGGCGGCTGGTGGCTGGAGCCGGTCTCCGCCCGGACGCAGGTCGGGCCCGCGACCCAGCGGCTGATCGCCCTGCTCGGGCTGCGCGGGGCGCAGTCGCGGCGTCAGGCGGCCCGCACGCTCTTCCCCGGGCACCGCGACGGCGCCGCGGCAGGTCGGCTCCGGGACCTGCTCTCGCGCGCTCTGCGTGCCGACCGCGTGCTGGCGGAGGTGCTCGCTCCCGGTCCGGACCTGGCGCTCGACGATCGGGTGTCCGTCGATGTGCACGGCCTGGAGAGTGCGATCGAGGCTCTCCGCTCGGGCCGCGTCGATGCGGTCCCGGCCCTGCCCCGGGAAGTCGATCTGCTGCCGGGCTGGAGTGAGGCCTGGGTGATCGAGGACCGTGAACGGTTGCGTCACAACCTGTCCCGGGCCCTCAAGCACTGCTCCGCGCACTGTCTTCGGGACGGGGACCTCACCGGCGCCCTGGTCGCGGCGGAGTACGCGGTGAGGCTGGATCCGCTCGACGAGCAGGCGGCCCGGGGGCTGATCCGGGCGCATCTCGCCGCGGGGGACCCTGGGCCGGCGCTGCGCCGCTTCCGCACGCTGAGGTCCGCGCTGCGCGACGAACTCGGGGTGGAGCCGGAGCCGGCGACGGTGACGCTGGTGGATGGCCTCGGGCTGGATGCCGCCCTGCTCAGCCGCTCACCGTGACGTAGCGGTCGTTCGCCGAGACCTGACCGCTGTCGACCGCCTGGCCGTTGGTCAGCAGCTGCAGTTGGACCGGGGTCGGTCCACTGACCTTGGTCACCCTCGCCGCGCGGGCACCGCGGGTGTCGGTGAGGGTGGCGTTGCCGCACCCGGTGTGCCGGTTGCCGTCGACGACCAGGATCCAGCACGTGGTCGGGTCCGCACGGACCACGACGCTGGAGGTGCTCGATCGGCGCGACCCGCTCCGGCTGCCGGCCACGACGCCGGAGTCGTCGGAGGTGCTGACGGTGGTGCTCTGGTTCACGACCACCCTGCCGCCGCTGCTGGTGGTGCTGGTGGTGCCCGAACCGGAGCGGGCGCGGGAGGTGGCGTCCGTCGTGGGGAACGCCGGATCGCGCCACTGGGTCTTGTCGATCCCCTTGCATCCGGACAGGACCGGGACCAGTACGAGCAGCGGCACGGCCACGGCGGCCGGGCGCCACCACGAGCGGGCGGGGAAGGGCCCTCGCATCGTCATCCGTCCTTCGTCGCGCAGCGACATCGCCGATCGCATGCCGCAGTCACACTCACGGTAACCATGACTGTGCGCAGGCGCAGTTCGCCACGCAGGCGACCGTACACATCGGGCGCCTCGCCGGGGCGGTCACGCCTCGTGACGCCGCGGAGGGGCGCTCCCGTGCCGATCCCTCGCCGGGGGCTTCGGCATCATGGGGACCATGTCCGTCACCGACTC
>JBAPWU010000353.1:0-9058 GCA_049283855.1 Kineosporiaceae bacterium | reverse complement strand
CCACGACGCCGGCTGCGGCAACCACCCGGGCGCCGCGCCGAACCCGAGCGAGGGCCCCGAGGCGGTCCAGGGCAGGGGCACCCGGCAGCCGTCCCGGCCCCGTTCGGTGTGGTGCGAGCGCGCCCAGGTCGGGTCCTGGAGCACCTCTTCGGGAAGGTCCTCGACCTCCTCCAGACCGAGCTCCTCACCCTGGTAGAGGTAGACCCCACCGGGCAGGGCCAACTCCAGCAGAAGAGCGGCCCGGGCCCGGCGCCGGCCCAGGACGGGGTCCGCCTCGCCGTGGTGGTCGCTGCGCAGGGGGTCCTTCGCGACCCGCGCATCCGGGCGACCGAGCCGGGTGACGTGGCGGGTGATGTCGTGGTTGGACAGCACCCACATCACCGGGGCACCGACCGAGTCGTGGGCGAGCAGGCTCGACGTCGCGGTGCGACGCAGCGACTCCGCGTTCCACGGGGCGATCACGAAGTCGAAGTCGAATGCGGTGTTCAGTTCCCCGGGGCGGAGGTAGGCCGCCAGGCGAGCCGGTGAGGACACCCACGCCTCCGCGACGAACACCTTGGGCGGGTCGTAGCCCTCGGCGAGCTCTCGCCAGGTGCGATAGATCTCGTGCACACCCGGCCGGTCCCAGTGCGGGTGGTCGCTGCGGGTGGCCGCACCGAGCAACTGCGGTTCGACCAGGCCCCGGGGATCGTGGCGGCCCAGGTCGGGCATCGCCGGGTCCTTGGCCAACCCGTGCGCCACGTCGATCCGGAACCCGTCGGCCCCCCGGTCGAACCAGAACCGCAGGATGTCCAGGAACTCGGTGCGCACCGTGGGGTCGTCCCAGTTGAGATCGGGCTGCTTGGGGTCGAACAGGTGCAGGTACCACTCCCCGGGCCGGCCGTCCGGCTCGGTCACCCGACGCCAGGCGGGACCCCCGAACACGGCCTTCCAGTCATTGGGCGGCAGCGCGCCGTCGGGACCCTTGCCGGGCCGGAAGAGGTAGCGCCCGCGCGCCGGCGAGCCCGGCCCGGAGGCGAGCGCCTCGACGAACCAGGGGTGCTCGTCGCTGGTGTGGTTGGGGACGATGTCGAGCAGCACCCGCAGGCCCAGGCCGTGGGCCTGCTCGATCAGGGCCTCGGCGTCGGCGAGGGTGCCGAAGGCCGGCTCGATGTCGCGGTAGTCGGCCACGTCGTAGCCCGCGTCGGCCTGTGGCGAGGGGTACCAGGGATTGATCCACACGGCGTCCACACCGAGCTCGGCCAGGTACCCGAGCCGGGAGCGGATGCCGGCGATGTCGCCCATCCCGTCCCCGTCGCCGTCGGCGAAACTGCGGATGTAGACCTGATAGGTGACGGCGTCACGCCACCACGGGCCGGGCCGGGCGGCCGGGAGGGCAGGGCGGGGGGAAGCGGCGGTGGACGTCACGACGACGACGCTACCGGCCGCCGTCCGGGAGTCACTTCGTCAGGGACTCGATGGTGTCGCCGAGGCGGGGAAGCGCCTGCGCGACCTGGGTCTTGGCCCTCGCCCGCACCCCCCTGTAGATCGTGGCGAGGGCGGCATGGTCCGGCTTGGCGGCCCGCCTGTCGGTCACCGCCAGCAGGGCCTCCGCGGCCTCGTCGCTGCGCCCGGTCAGGTAGGTCCCGAAGGAGTGCCCCTGCCGGGCCGCCCAGAACGGCTCCAACTGCTCGGCGAAGTCGGGCAGCATGTAGTCGACCGCCCGCAGCACCAGGTTCGGGCTGATCCTGGTGACGGCCCGGTAGGCGGCCTTCAGGGCCACCCCGCCGATCCCCGAGCTGCCCTGCACCTCCGCCTGGACGACGCCGGCCAGGGCCTCGACCGCCTGCGGGCGGAGGGCAGGGTCGGTCAGGATCTCGGGCAGGCTGCTCACGCCAACTCCTTCGTCACCGGCGGTCGTCGATCCCGAACGTTAGCCGAGGCGAGTATGGGTAACCTCGCCGGGTGAGCGACACCGTCCTGGTCAGAGCCCGGGGGCTGACCAAGGTCTTCGGCTCGTTCACCGCGGTCGACGGCATCGACGTCGAGGTGCACGCCGGGGAGTCGTTCGGCTTCCTCGGGCCGAACGGGGCCGGGAAGTCCTCGACGATGCGCATGATCGGCTGCGTCTCCCCGGTCACCTCGGGCGAGCTGAGCGTCTTCGGGCTCGACCCGGCGACCCACGGGAGGGCGATCCGGGCCCGGCTGGGGGTCTGCCCCCAGCAGGACGTGCTGGACGGGGAGCTCACCGTCGAGGAGAACCTGTGGGTCTACGGGCGCTACTTCGGGCTCAGCCGGCGCGAGGCCAAGTCCCGCACCGCCGAGCTGCTGGACTTCGCCCAGCTCACGGAGCGTCGCGCCGACAAGGTCGAGCCGCTGTCCGGTGGCATGAAGCGGCGGTTGACCATCGCCCGCTCCCTGATCAGCGACCCTGAGCTCCTGCTGCTCGACGAGCCCACCACCGGGCTCGACCCACAGGCTCGGCATGTGTTGTGGGACAGGTTGTTCCGGCTCAAGCGTCAGGGCGTCACGCTGATCGTCACCACCCACTACATGGACGAGGCCGAGCAGCTGTGCGACCGGCTGGTGGTGATGGACGGCGGCCGGATCGCCGCTCAGGGCTCGCCTCGTGATCTGATCGCCGCTCACTGCACCCGCGAGGTGCTCGAGCTGCGCTTCGACGTGGACGACGCGAGCGCGGCCGGCGTCGCCGAGCGCCTGGCCGGGGTGGGCACCCGGATCGACGGCCTTCCTGACCGGCTGCTGGTCTACGCGGACGACGGCGAAGGGGCGCTGGCCCAGGTGCACGCGCGCGGCGTCCGCCCGGTGTCCTCGTTGGTGCGCCGTTCCAGCCTGGAGGATGTGTTCCTGCAGCTGACCGGGCGGAGCCTGGTCGACTGATGAGCCGGACGGCGCGGATCTCGGCGGTGGTGGAGTACTTCCTGGTGGTCTACCGGCGGATGTGGCGCGGCAGCATCATCGGCCGATTCCTCTCGCCCCTGCTGTTCCTGGCCTCGATGGGGCTGGGGCTGGGTTCGCTGGTCGACGCGAACTCCGGCGGCGTCGACGGCGTGCCGTACCTGCAGTTCATCGTGCCGGCCATCGTCGCCACCCAGGCGATGTGGACGGCGATGGGGGAGTCGACCTACCAGGTGATGAGCTACATCAAGTGGAACCGGATGTACCACGCCATGCTGGCCACCCCGCTCGGCGTCGGTGACGTGCTGCTCGGGCACCTGCTCGTGGTCGCCTTCCACCTGTTCACCGCCTCGGCGATCTTCGTGCTGGTCGCGGGGCTGCTGGGCGGGTTCGGGTCCTGGTGGGCACTGCTGTGCATCCCGGTAGGGGTGCTGACCGGGCTCGCGTTCGCCGTGCCGATCTTCGCGTTCACCTCCACCCAGGACGACGACGTCGGTCTCACCGTGCTGTTCCGGCTGGTGATCACCCCGCTGATGCTGTTCTCCGGGACCTTCTTCCCGATCACCTCGCTGCCGGGGTGGCTGCGGCCCCTGGCCTGGGTGACGCCGTTGTGGCACGGCGTCGAGCTGTGCCGAGGGGCCGCTCTCGCGCGGCTGGGGGCGGGCGCGGCGCTGGGGCACCTCGCCGTCCTGGTGGCCTTCGTGGTGGGCGGGGCGCTGGTCGCGCGGAGCACCTTCACCCGGCGGCTCGTACCGTGAGCGCCCGATGATCGGGCTCGGGCTCGTCGCCGCGGTGGTCGAGCGCAACGTGATCGCCTACCGGCGGATGTGGGTCGCGCTGGTCACCGGGTTCGCCGAGCCGGTGCTGTACCTGTTCTCGCTCGGGCTCGGCCTGGGTGCGCTGGTGCGCACGGTGAGCACAGACGGCGGTGCCCAGGTGCCGTACGCGGCCTTCATCGCGCCGGCGCTGCTGGCGTCGTCCGCCATGAACGGGGCCGTGTTCGACAGCACCTACAACGTGTTCTTCAAGCTGAGGTACGCCAGGACCTACGACGCGATGCTGGCCACCCCGGTCGGGCCGCGCGAGGTGGCCCTGGGCGAGATCGCCTGGTCGCTGATCCGCGGCGGGATGTACGCGGCGGCGTTCCTGATGGTGGCCGCCCTCGCCGGGGCGGTGCGATCGTGGTGGGCGCTGGCCGCGCTGCCGGCGGCGGTGTTCATCGCCCTGGCCTTCTCCGCGATCGGGATGTTCGCCACCACCTTCATGCGCTCGTTCCTGGACTTCGACTACATCACCCTGGCGATCCAACCCATGTTCCTGTTCTCGGCCACGTTCTTCCCACTGTCGACCTACCCCTCCTCCGTGCGCGCGATGGTGCAGGCGACGCCGCTCTATCACGGGGTGGCGCTGGAGCGGGCGCTGATGCTGGGCGAGGCCGGCTGGGGCCTGCTCGGGCACGTGGCCTACCTGGCGGCCCTGGGCCTGGTCGGGGCGGTCGGAGCCTCCCGCCGCCTCGAACGCCTGCTCCTCGCGTGACAGCTGCGAAGGCAGGCATCCCCGGAGCAAGATCACGATGTAGATCACGATGCGTCGGAACCGACGATTTCGCGGCCAAACCGCGTGTGCTCACGCATCGTGATCCACAACGTGATCATGACTGAAGTGGCTGTTGCGGAGCTCTCCTGGCGCGCGCGGCGGGGCCTCGCGGTGGGGCGAGCGGCCTGGCCCCTGTCGCGGTGGGCGTGGTGCGGCGTCCGGGGCGGCGGCGGGCGGAGGTTAGGCTCGGATGCATGGCGGAATTCATCTACACCATGACGAAGGCGCGCAAGGCGCTCGGCGACAAGGTCATCCTCGACGACGTCTCGATGTCGTTCTTCCCCTCCGCCAAGATCGGCATGGTCGGCCCCAACGGTGCGGGCAAGTCGACCATTCTCAAGATCATGGCGGGGCTGGACCAGCCCTCCAACGGCGAGGCGCGGCTGTCGCCCGGCTACACCGTGGGCATCCTGCAGCAGGAGCCTGCGCTCAACGAGGAGAAGACCGTGCTCGGCAACGTCGAGGAGGGTCTGGGAGAGATCAAGCTCAAGCTCGACCGGTTCAACGAGATCGCCGAGAAGATGGCGGTCGACTACTCCGACGAGCTGATGACCGAGATGGGCACGCTGCAGGAGGACATCGACCACGCCGACGCCTGGGACCTCGACGCCCAGCTCGAACAGGCGATGGACGCGCTGCGCTGCCCGCCGCCCGATGCCGACGTCACGGTGCTCTCCGGTGGTGAGCGGCGCCGGGTCGCTCTGTGCAAGCTGCTGCTGAGCAAGCCCGACCTGCTGCTGCTCGACGAGCCGACGAACCACCTGGACGCCGAGAGCGTGCAGTGGCTGGAGCAGCACCTGGCCGCCTATCACGGTGCGGTGATCGCGATCACCCACGACAGGTACTTCCTGGACAACGTCGCGCAATGGATCGCCGAGGGCGACCGCGGCCGGCTGTACCCCTACGAGGGCAACTACTCCACCTATCTGGAGAAGAAGCAGGAGCGGCTGCAGGTGCAGGGCCGCAAGGACGTCAAGCTGGCCAAGCGCCTGGCCGAGGAGCTGGCCTGGGTGCGGCAGAACGCCAAGGGCCGCCAGACCAAGTCGAAGTCGCGCCTGGCCCGCTACGAGGAGATGGCGGCCGAGGCCGATCGCACCCGCAAGCTCGACTTCGACGAGATCCAGATCCCGCCGGGCCCGCGGCTGGGCACCCAGGTGATCGAGGCCGAGAAGCTGAGCAAGGGCTTCGGTGACCGGCGGCTGATCGAGAACCTCAGCTTCTCGCTTCCGCGCAACGGGATCGTCGGCGTGATCGGGCCGAACGGCGTCGGCAAGACCACCCTGTTCAAGACCATCGTGGGGCTGGAGCCGATCGACTCCGGCACCCTGAAGATCGGCGAGACGATCAAGATCGCCTACGTCGACCAGAGCCGCTCCGGGCTCGACCCGAAGAAGTCGGTCTGGGAGGTGGTCTCCGACGGCCTCGACCACATCAAGGTCGGCCACGTCGAGATGCCGTCCCGCGCCTACATCTCCGCGTTCGGCTTCAAGGGCCCGGACCAGCAGAAGCCGGCCGGGGTGCTCTCCGGCGGCGAGCGCAACCGGCTCAACCTGGCGATGACCCTCAAGCTCGGCGGCAACCTGTTGCTGCTGGACGAGCCGACCAACGACCTGGACGTCGAGACGCTGGGTTCGCTGGAGAACGCCCTGCTCGAGTTCCCCGGCTGCGCCGTGGTGATCTCCCACGACCGGTGGTTCCTGGACCGGGTGGCCACCCACATCCTCGCCTACGAGGGTGACGGCGACGACCCGGCCAAGTGGTACTGGTTCGAGGGCAACTTCGCCAGCTACGAGGAGAACAAGGTGGCCCGGCTCGGTCAGGACGCCGCCCGCCCGCACCGCGTCACCTACCGCAAACTCACCCGCGACTGAGGGCGGCGTCGTCGTGGGTGCGAGCACGTACCCCTGCGGAGCATGAGCAGGGTGTCGGGACTGCCCGCGCGGGTCACGTCGGCGGTGTGAGGGTCAGGGGGTGGCAGGAAGGCGGATCATGCCTTCCTGGGCCACGGAGGCGACCAGGGTGCCGTCGGTGGCGTAGATGTGGGCGAGGCCCAGGCCGCGGGCGCCCTGCGCCGAGGGGCTGGTCAGGTCGTTCAGCAGCCAGGCATCGGCCCGGGCCGGACGGTGGAACCACATCGCGTGGTCGAGGCTGGCCATCCGGATCCCCGGCTCGGCGTAGGTGTGCCCGTGCCGGCGCAGGATCGGCTCGAGCATCGAGTAGTCGCTGGCATAGGCGAGCACTGCGGCATGCATCGCGGGGGTGTCGGCCTCGCCGCTGATCGGAGCCTGGGTGCGCATCCAGATCTGCTGGTGCGGTTGGGGGTCGGGGGCCACCTCCACGTAGGAGGGCGGGGTGACGTGGCGCAGGTCCATCGGCCGCTCGCGGAGCCAGTGCCGCGCCCCCTCGCCGGTCAGGTTCGCGTAGCGCTCGGCCAGCGCGGGCAACGTCTCCGGGCCGGGCACACCGACCGGCATCGGCTCGGCATGGTCGAGCCCGTCGGCCGGGTCCTGGAACGAGGCCGCCATCGACAGGATCGCCCGCCCGTGCTGCAGGGCGTGCACCCGTCGGGCGGAGAACGAATGCCCGTCGCGCAGCCGTTCGACCGAGAACGTGATTGGTTCGCTGTCGTCCCCCGCCCGCAGGAAGTAGGCGTGCATCGAGTGCACCGGGCGCACCGTGCCGTCCGGGTCCACCGTGCGCTGGGCGGCCACCAGGGCCTGGGCCAGCACCTGGCCCCCGTAGACCCGCCGCCACGGCTGGCGCTGGCTCTCCCCGACGAAGGTGTCCTCACCGAGGGCGGGCACGGCGCGCAGGGTCAGGATCTGCAGCAGATGCTCCAGGGTCCCCGCCGGCGCATTGTCCTCGGTCGACGCCCGGTCGCTGGGCTGCGCGGTCACGTGTGCTCCTCAGGGTTGTGACTGGCCAGACATCCGATGACGTGGCCTGCATCATCCTCCGCCTCCTCGGCCCGGTGCGAGAATTCGGCCATCAGTCCCTTCCCGGGGAGGCCGGCGTGAGACGCACTATTTTCACCGATGAGCACGAGGCTCTCCGCGCCTCGGTGCGTGAGTTCCTCGACCGGAACGTGCGGCCGAGACACGAGGAGTTCCTCGGCGCCAAGGCCATCCCTCGCGAGATCTGGCTGGAGGCGGGCAAGCAGGGCTTCCTCGGCCTGCAGGTTCCCGAGGAGTACGGCGGCGGCGGGGTCGGTGCCGACTACAGGTACACCGTCGTCTATGCCGAGGAGCTCTCGGCGGTCTCGGCCGCGTTCAGCTCCTGCATGGGCATCCACAGCGACGTCAACGCCCCGTACCTGGTCGAGCTGACCACCCCCGAGCAGAAGCAGCGCTGGCTGCCCGGGTTCTGCAGCGGCGAGATCATCACCGCGATGGGCATGACCGAGCCGAGCGGGGGCTCCGACCTGGCGGCGCTGAAGACCACCGCGGTGCGCGACGGAGACGTGTGGGTGCTCAACGGCTCCAAGACGTTCATCACCAACGGGTACTGCGCCGACCTGGTGATCGTCGCGGCGCGCACCGACCCGGCCAAGGGCGCCAAGGGCATCTCGCTGTTCGCCGTCGAGGAGGGCATGGCCGGGTTCAGCCGTGGCCGCAAGCTCGACAAGGTCGGTCAGGACGAGTCCGACACGGCCGAGCTCTTCTTCGAGAACGTGCGCGTCCCGGCCGAGAACCTGATCGGCCAGCAGGACCGCGGCTTCATCCACATGATGGAGCGCCTGCCGCAGGAACGGATCGGCGCCGCGGTGAGCAACATCGCCCATGTCGCCGCGATCCTGGCCGAGACCATCGAGTACACCAAGGAGCGCAAGGCCTTCGGCCAGTCCATCGGCGCCTTCCAGCACAACAAGTTCAAGATCGCCGAGATGGTCACCGCGGTCGAGGTGGCCCAGGCCTACGTCGATGCCTGCGTGATGGCGCACGTCGCCGGTGAGCTGACCGCGGTCGAGGCAGCCAAGGCCAAGTGGTGGACCGCCCAGGTGCAGAACGACGTGCTCGACGAGTGCGTGCAGTTGCACGGTGGCTACGGGTTCATGAACGAGTACCGGGCGGCCCGGGCCTGGCGGGATGCCCGCGTGACCAAGATCTGGGCCGGGTCGAACGAGATCATGAAGGAGCTCATCGGCCGGGACCTCGGCCTGTGACCGGGGCCGTCCGCCGGTTCGCGGGCACGGTCGCCCTCGTCACCGGTGCCAGCCGGGGGATCGGCCTGGCCATCGCCGCGCGCCTGGTCGACGAGGGCGCCCGCGTGGTGATCACCGCGCGGGGGCCCGACTCCCTGGCCGAAGCGGTGGCAGGCCTAGGTGGGGCCGAGCACGCCCTCGGGGTCGTCGGCAGGGCGGACGACCCCGAGCACCGCCGAGCGGCCCTCGCCGCCGCCGTCGAGACCTTCGGCGGGATCGACGTGCTGGTCAACAACGCCGGGATCAGCCCGGTGGCCGGCCCGCTCACCACCACCCCCGAGGCGGCCCTGGCCAAGACCTTCGCCGTCAACGTGGGCGCGGCGATCGCCTGGACCGGCGAGGCGCTCGCGGCCGGCCTGGGCC
>JBAPWU010000352.1:0-14747 GCA_049283855.1 Kineosporiaceae bacterium | reverse complement strand
GCGTGGCGCGGCGCCCGGCACGGTGCGCGTCGAGCGGGTGGTCGCCGCCGGTGGTGCGCGGTCCTGGATCGTGCAGCTGCCCGGCACGCAGTCCTGGGCCCCGCGCCCCGGAGCGAACCCGTTCGATCTGAGCGCCGGCGTCGCCACCCTCGCCGGACGGCGCAGTGCCGTGGGATCCCTTGTGGTGCAGGCACTGCGCGGGTGTGGAGCCCGGCCCGGGGAACCGGTGCTGCTGGTCGGGCACTCCCTCGGTGGCATGGCGGCGGCGCAGCTGGCCGCCGACCCGCAGCTGCGCCGCGAGGTGACGATCACCCATGTGGTGACGGCCGGCTCCCCGATCGCCCTCAGTGGCGTGCCGGACGAGGTGCGCGTGCTCGCGCTCGAGCACGACCAGGATCCGGTGGCCTGGCTGGACGGCGCCACGAACCCCGATCGGCCGCGCTGGGTGACGGTCGGCGCGCCCGCAGCCGGCGGCGCGGGCGGCGGCCATGAGCTGTCCGGCTATGTCGAGCTCGGCGCTGCCGTGGACGCCTCGCGCGATCCCGGCCTGGTCCGGTGGCGGGAGGGGCTGAGCGTCTTCCTGGATCGGCCAGGCGCGACCTCGACCGGCTGGGAGGTGACCGGCGAGCGCGTCACGGGCGGTCAGGGAGGTGTCGCCGGGCCCGGATAGGCTGCATCGGTGCGAGAGATGATCGAGGTCGGCAGGGACCGCTTGTGGGCCGAGGACTCCGGCGGTGACGGGCCTCCGCTCGTGCTGCTGCACCCGGGGATCGCCGATCTGCGGGTGTGGGACCAGGTCTGGGGCCCGCTCACCGAGACCCACCGGGTGATCCGTTACGACGTGCGCGGCTACGGCGGCTCGCCCGCCGCGACCGAGCCCTACGGGTGGGTGGAGGACCTGCGCGCGGTGCTCGACCACCACGGCCTGGCGAGTGCGCATCTGGTGGGCAACAGCAACGGTGGAGCCACCGCGCTGGCCATGGCTGTCGAGGAGCCGGCCCGGGTGCGCTCGCTGGTGCTGCTGGCGGCAGGGATCAGCGGCTACCCGTGGCCCGAGGAGCCGGAACTGGACCAGCGGTACGACGCCCTGCTCCGGGCCGGTGACGGCGACGGCCTGATCGAGCTGATGCTCGAGCTGTGGTGCGCCAGCGGTCAGGAGCCTGTGGTGCGTGAGCTGGTCACGGCGGCGACGGTGGCGGAGACCAGCGGCAACACCCACTGGCATGAGCTGGCGCCGGTGTGGGACCGGTTGGGCGAGCTCACGGTGCCCACCGTGGTGATGATCGGGGACCGTGACCCAGCCTCGATGATCGAGGCCAACAAGGCTGCGGCAGAGCGGATCCCGGGTGCCCGGCTGGTCGAGCTGGCCGGCGTCGACCACCTGCCCCAACTGCGGGTGCCCGAGCTGGTGGTCGAGACGGTCCGCGCCCACTGCCGCTGAGCCGGCCCGGGGGCGGTCTCATCCGGGCGGGGCCGTGGTCCGCCGGACCACCAGGGTGGGATGCAGCGTGTGCCGCGCGCTGCCGGCGGCCTGCCCCGCGGCACCGCCCAGTCGTCGCCGGACGAGCTCGACCGCGAGGCGCCCCATCTCCTCACGCGGCTGGTCCACGGTGGTCAGCGCGATCCGGCGCAGCGCCGACAGGTGGGTGTTGTCGTAGCCCACCACGGACACGTCCTCCGGCACCCGCAGCCCGGCGTCGTCCAGCGCCCCGATCGCCCCGATCGCGTTCACGTCGTTGGCGGCCACCACGGCACTGAACCGCCGCCGGCCGGCCAGCAGTCGGGCCACCGAGGCGGCGCCGGCCTCCTCGGTGTACTCGCTCGGCTCCACCAGGCCGACCAGGCCGTGCCTGCGCATCGCGTTCAGGAACCCGCGCCGGCGCACGCCCGACTGTGCCCCCTGGCCGCCGTCGAGGTGCACGATCCGCCGGTGGCCGAGGCCGACCAGGTGGTCGACGGCCAGCGCCGAACCGGTGCGGCCGTCGTCCTGGATCGTGTCGACGCCGGGGCAGCGCACGGCCCGCTCGACAGCCACCACCGGTACCTGGCGCGCCGCCCGGGCCAGCGCCGCCGACGTCACCACCGGCGAGAGCAGGATCAGTGCCGCCGGCCGGAAGCCGAGCAGCATCGCCACGGCACGCTCCTCGCTCGCGGCGCGGCGCCGTCCGCTGCTCACGATGGTCTGCAGTCCCGCCTCGCCCGCGGCATCCTCGATCCCTTCGACGATGTCGCCGAAGTAGGGGTTGCGCAGGTCCGAGACCAGCACGGCGATCACGGTCGAG
This sequence comes from Kineosporiaceae bacterium, assembly GCA_049283855.1. Taxonomy (GTDB): domain Bacteria; phylum Actinomycetota; class Actinomycetes; order Actinomycetales; family Kineosporiaceae; genus JADJPO01. The sequence continues at coordinate 12,465 of JBAPWU010000352.1, read as the reverse complement.
GTGTGGCTGGCGAGCCGGCTGGCCAGGACGTCGGGGGAGTAGCCGAGGTCGGCGGCGGCGGCCAGGACGGCGGCCCGTCGCTGCGGGCTGACCCGCGGTGAACCGCGCATCACCAGGGAGACCAGCGACCTCGACACCCCGGCCCGCTCGGCCACGTCGTCCATCGTCGGACGGCGCACGGTTCACCTCCCGGCCGGACCGAACATCCCCTTGACAGCGGCCCGCGCAGAATACATCGTTGGAGCGCTCCAACTAGTAGAGCGCTCCAACGTACAGGGCGGGACCAACACCATGCGGATGGGTGTCACCGGCGTCGGCCGGATCGGGGTCATGCACGCACGCAACCTCTCGCTCACGCCAGGGGTGAGCGAACTGGTCCTGCACGACCCGGTGCCGGGCCGGGCTGCCGAGGTGGCCGCCCACCTCGGCGGCGCCGTCCCGGCCCGGGCCACCGACACCCTCGCCACCCTGCTGGCGGGCGTGGACGGCGTGCTGATCGCCACGCCGACCCCCTCGCACGCCGAGGTGCTGTACGCGGCGCTCGACGCCGGCGTCCCGGTGCTGGTGGAGAAGCCGCTGGCCGGAGACCTCACCACCATCCGTTCGGCGATCGAGCGGGTGGAGCGCGCCGGGGTGCCCGTCGTGGTCGGCTTCCAGCGCCGCTTCGACCCCGCCATCGCTGAGCTGAAACGGCGCATCGCCAGCGGTGCGATCGGTGACCTGTACTACCTGAGAGCCATCGCCTTCGACGCGAAACCGCCTGCCGCGGAATACATCCCGGGCTCCGGAGGGATCTTCCGAGACATGTTCATCCATGACCTGGACTGCGTGCCGTGGCTGGTCGGCCGCGACGTGGTGGAGGTCTTCGCGACCGGATCGGTGCTGGTCGACCAGGCCTTCGCCGACGCCGACGACCTCGACACCGCGGCGATCACGCTGACCTTCGCCGGCGGCGTGGTCGCCCAGATCGCCGGCGGGCGGCGTGACGGCGGCGGGTACGACAACCGGATCGAGGCCATCGGGAGCGCCCAGGCCCTGACCTCCGGTCTGGATGTCCGCAGCCCGATCGTCAGTCTCGAGCCGGGCGGTCACGACCCGGCCGCCGACGCCTACCCGGGGTTCTCCGAGCGCTATGCCGTGGCCTATGCCCGTGAGGCGGCCACCTTCCTCGATGTGATCGCCGGCCGGGTCGAGAACCCGTCGCCGGTCCGGGACTCCCTGGTCAGCCTGGTCCTGGCCGAGGCCTGCGAGACCTCGCGGCGCCGCGGCGCGCCGGTGACGATCGACCCGTCCGACCTGCGCGTCGGCTGAATCGGAGAGGTGACGAAGATGGATGAGTTGCTCGGTGGCCGGGTGGCCGGAGCCCCGATCAGCTGGGGCGTGTGCGAGGTGCCCGGCTGGGGGCACGTGCTCGAGGTGGACGACGTCCTGGGGGAGATGGCGGGGCTGGGCCTGCGCGCGACCGAACTCGGCCCGCCCGGCTTCCTGCCCGACGAGCCGCAGGAGTTGCGGGCCGTGCTGGACCGGCACGACCTCCGCCTGGTCGGCGGGTTCCTCGCGGTCGTGCTGCACGATGCGGATCAGGTCGAGGCGACCCTGGCCGAGGCCGAGCGGGTCAGCGCCCAGATCGCAGCGGCCGGCGGCGACGTGGTGGTGCTGGCCGCGGCGACCGGGCTGGACGGCTACGACGAGCGCCCGGCGCTGAGCCCGGCGCAGTGGGCGACGCTGGTCCGCACCTGCGCGAGCATCCGCGACGTGGCCGCGCGGCACGGACTGCGCCTCGCCCTGCATCCCCACGTGGGAACCCACGTCGAGCGCCGGGAGGAGGTCGAGGCCTTCCTGCGGGACAGCGACCTGCCGCTGTGCCTGGACACCGGCCACCTGCTGATCGGCGGCACCGACCCGCTCGACCTGGCGCGCGAGCACGCCGGGCGGATCTCGCACGTGCACCTCAAGGACGTGGACGACGCCGTGGCCGCCCGGGTGCGCTCCGGGGAGATCACGTACATGCAGGGCGTGCAGCAGAACATGTACGTGCCGCTGGGGGACGGCGACGTCCCGGTCGCCGGCATCGTGGCCACCCTGGAGGCGGCCGGGTACCAGGGCTGGTACGTGCTCGAGCAGGACACCTCGCTGCCCGACGGCGCCCCCGCCCACGCCGCCAAACCGCTGCACGACACCACCCGGGGCCTCGCCCACCTCGCCGCCGCCGTCTGAGGTAGCTGAGCAGGGCCTCGGTGGCACGGACCGCGAGGGCCGACGTCGGCTCGTCCAGGATCAGCAGTGATCGCTTGACGTGGACGGCGCATGATGATCTTCACCAGGGTGGACCTGCCGGCGCTGGTGTCGCCACTGCAGATGCCGGTGTTCGCCATATGTCCGTATGTTGCGACAAGATGACGAGCAACAGAAGAACAACGTCGGCGGTCGGCGGACTGACGCGGTGTCGACGCGTCGTCCAGCGGCGGCGGTGGCCGAGCCAGGCACGCTTCGCGTGCTCAGACGTGCGGCTGTGAGCAGTCGGTGGCGACAGCGACGTCCAGCCATCAGTTCCGCAGAATGTGTACTTACATATTGTCTAAGTGAGCAAATCTGGCTAGTCTGGACCCGATGCACCGGGCGCGATTCGAGACGTCGCCGGCACCCTCGCGGAGGATCCCCATGACCCAGACCAGCGCCACCACTGCCACGTCCGGCGGGGCCCTGAGCCCCTTGCTGCAGATGACGCAGACCACCCCGACCGCCCTGTGGAACGACTCCGCGGACCCCCAGGAGCTGGGCGAGTCCCTGACCTTCGGCGCCGTCGGCGCCACCTGCAACCCGGTGATCGCACTGGCCTGCATCAAGGCCGACCTGCCGACCTGGCAGGCCCGCATCCGCGAGTTGGCAGTCCTGAACCCGACCGCGAGCGAGGACGCGATCGGGTGGATGGTGGTCGAGGAACTCTCGATCAACGCCGCCAGACTCCTCGAGCCGGTCTTCCGTGAGCACAAGGGCCGCAACGGGCGCCTGTCCATCCAGACCGACCCGCGACGTCACCGTGACACCGCGGGCCTGGTCGAGCAGGCCGTGAGGTTCGCCACTCTGGCGGAGAACATCATCGTCAAGATCCCCGCCACCTCGGCCGGAGTCGCGGCGATGGAGGAGGTCACCTACCGGGGCGTCAGCATCAACGCCACCGTCTCCTTCACCGTGCCGCAGGCGCTGGCCGTCGGTGAGGCGGTCGAGCGGGGTCTGCGCCGGCGCGAGGCCGAGGGGCTGGACGTCGCGGGCATGGGTCCGGTGTGCACGATCATGGGCGGTCGGCTGGACGACTGGATGCGCGTGGCGGGGGAGAAGGCCAAGGTCACCATCGATCCCGGGTACTACGAGTGGGCCGGCGTGGCGGCCTTCAAGAAGGCCTACGCGATCTACGTCGAGCGGGGCTACCGCACCCGGCTGCTGTCCGCGGCGTTCCGCAACCACATGCACTGGAGTGAGTTCATCGGGGGGGACGTCGTGATCTCCCCACCCTTCGGCTGGCAGGAGCGGATCAATGCCAGCGGTATCGCGCCGATATCACGGATTGACAAGCCTGTCGACCCTGTAGTGGTGAACTCTCTGTATACGCAGCACGAAGACTTCAGGCGGGCTTACGATGTGGATGGCATGGCGCCGGGGGAGTTCGATGCCTTCGGTGCCACCCGCCGGACCATGCGGCAGTTCCTCGCCGCCAACAACGACCTGGAGGCCCTCGTGCGTGATGTCCTGGTGCCCAACCCCGATAAGTGAGCGGCCACAGTCGAGGGCCCTTCCCCGACCCGTCGTCCGACGCCTCCGACCGCCGCCCTGGGGGCTGGTGCCCGCCGGGCTGGGTGGACGGCCCGAACGGGCTGTTCCCGCCGGGGTGGCACTCAGGTGGCGAGCATGCTCAGCGAGAAGCTGTAGCGGGACGCCGCATAGATGTGCGCGCCGTACTCGACCGCGCGGCCGTGATCGTCGTACGCGGTGCGCTGCATGGTGAGCAGCGCCGCACCGCGTGGCTCGCCGAGCAGGCGCGCCTCCTCGGCGGTCGAGGTTCTCGCGCCGATCACCTGGTCCGCGGCGTGCAGCTGCACGCCCAGGGCACGGATGAGCTGATACAGACCCTGCCCCTCCAGCGCCTCTCGATCGAGCCCCGCCGCGAGCCCGGGGATGGTGTGCGGTAGGTAGTTGCACATCCGGGCGATCGGCAGTCCCAGGGCCGAGCGCAGTCGCACCAGCACGGTGACTGTTGTCTCCAGGGGGACGGACAGCGCGTCGGCGATGGCCGCCGAGGCGGGCTCGGTGGTCAGCGAGAGTACCGTCGTCGTCGGCCGTTGCCCGCTGTTGACCAGATCCTCATAGAGGCTGCTGAGGCCGAGCGGCCGGCGCACCTTGGGCTGGACGACGCGGGTGCCCACCCCCCGTCGTCGGACCAGGACCCCCTTGTCGACCAGGTACTGCATGGCCCGGCGCATCGTGGGCCGGGACAGCCCGAGTGACTGGGCCAGCTGCACCTCGTTGTCCAGGCGGGTCCCCGGCGGGAGGGTGCCGTCGGAGATGGCCCGCTCCAGCGACTGGGCGACCTGGAAGTACAGCGGCACCGGGCTCGACCGGTCCAGGACCACGAGACGGGCCACCGACTCGGTCGGCCGGGGAGTGGACATGGCGCACAGTATGAGCGCACTTCACGACAAAGTCACTGTAGGAATGTCCAGACAAAGTATTACAGGCGGTGAGGATTCCGGGTGGGATGACGAGTGGCCGGAGTGCCGCCCCCGCACCCGGATCCCTCTCCTCCGACCCCGCCTGCGGTGAGAGCTCGCCGTCCCACCCCTTCCCTACGAGTGCGAGGTCACGCGATGCTCGACCCGGGGTGGACCGACGGGTTGGAGGAGCCAGTGCCGAACTCCGGGCTCGAGGTGCTCACGGTCGGGCGGGTCGGGGTCGATCTGTACCCGGAACAGTCCGGCGTGCCCCTGGCGCAGGTGCGCACCTTCGCGAAGTTCCTCGGCGGCACGGCGACGAACGTCGCCGTGGGCGCCGCGCGGCTCGGCCACGCCAGTGCCGTGCTGACCAAGGTCGGTCCCGACGGCTTCGGTGAGTTCGTCCGGTCGGCGATGGCCGGCTTCGGGGTCGACACCCGGTATGTCGGCACCGCCTCTGAGCTGCAGACACCGGTCGCCTTCTGCGAGCTCAACCCGCCCGAGGACCCGCCCCTGCTCTTCTACCGGCTCCCGGTCGCACCCGACCTCACCCTGGCTCCCGAGGACGTGCCGTGGGACGTCGTGCGCGACGTCCCGTTGTTCTGGGTCACCGCGACCGGCGCCTCGATCGAGCCGGCCCGCTCCACCCAGCTCGAGATGCTGGCCCGGCGGGGCCGTCCGGAGCCCGGTTCGGGCCGGTTCACCGTGCTCGACCTCGACTGGCGGCCGATGTTCTGGACCTCCGCCGCGGAGGCCCACCTCGAGTACTCCCAGATGCTGCAGTACGCCACCGTCGCCGTCGGCAACCGGGCCGAGGTGGAGGTGGCCGTCGGTACCGCCGAGCCGCGGGAGGCTGCGGCCCGGTTGCTCGACTGCGGGGTCGAGCTGGCCATGGTCAAGCAGGGTGCTGCCGGGGTGCTGGTGGCGACGAGGAGCGGCATGACCACGGTGGCACCGCGGCGGATCGAGGTGGTCAACGGCCTGGGCGCCGGCGACGCCTTCGGGGCGGCGCTGATCCACGGGCTGCTGTCCGGCTGGGACCCCGTGCGCTGCGCCGAGTACGGCAACGCGGCCGGGGCCATCGTGGCGTCCCGTCTGTCCTGCGCCGACGCCATGCCCACCATCGAGGAACTGGACGACCTCCTCGCCTCCGGGCGCGGTGCCGGCCGATGAGCGTGATCACCGATGCCCGGGTCACCGCGCCGGCCCATCACGACGACGCGGGTACCGCGCCCACGATCCAGGCGTGTGCGCAGGCGGTCACCGCGCTAGCCCGGCGCCGGTTGCTGGCCATGGTCGAGCCGCTGCCGTACACACGCGACTCCACAGGGTCACAGGTGCTGCTCAAGGATGCCGAATCCCTCTCCCGGGCGGTTACCGTGGCCTCGGCGCTCGGCACCTCGAGCGCCTATACCTGGCTGAAGATGCCCGCGTGTGAGGAGCCGGACGTGGTGTTCGCGGCGACGACGCTGCCCTGCGTCGTCCTCGGTGGTGCGCCCGGCCCGGATCTCGAGGCCGATCTCGCCTCGTGGGGGCGGACCCTGCGGTGCCGCGTCGTCCGCGGGCTCGTCGTCGGCCGTTCCCTGCTCTACCCGCCGGACGGCGATGTCGCCGGCGCCGTCGATGCCGCGGCAAAGGTGCTTCGCGCGGCCACCGAGGAGGCCACCGCGCCATGAGCCCGTCGACCCTGCACCATTCCTGGCTCACCCTGGCCGGGCCGGGCCCGGGTGATCTGTTGACGCTCACCCCGGAGAAGGCGGGGTGGACCTACTGCGGCCTGCGGATCATCCGGCTCGAGCCCGGTGAGCTGCGCCGCGTCGACACCGGCGGGGAGGAGATGTTCGTGCTGCCCCTGGTCGGCGGCCTGACCATCGAGGTCGCCCCCTCGGCGACGCCCTCGCACACCGAGGTGAGGGTCGCGCTGACCGGGCGGGCATCAGTGTTCGACCGGGTGACCGACTTCGCCTATGTGGGCCGGGACAGCCACATCACCATGGTCAGCGCGAACGGGGCGGAGGTGGCGCTGCCCTCGGCCCGGTGCGAGAACCGGCTGCCGCCCAAGTACGGCGCGGCGGACGACGTCACCGTCGAGATCAGGGGCGCCGGCCCGGCCACGCGGCAGGTCAACGCGTTCGGGGTCCCCGGCCTCTGGGACCACGCCGACAGGCTGGTCGCGGTCGAGCTGATCACCCCGCCCGGCAACTGGTCGAGCTACCCGCCGCACAAGCACGACCTGACCGACCCCTGCCCGATCGTGAACGAGGAGATCTACTTCTACAAGATCGCCGGTCACGACCAGGTGAGCCACAGCCGTGAGGGCTTCGGGCTGCACCGCACCTACACCGGGCACGAGCACGAGGACGCGGGCCTGGAGCCGCTGGACGAGTTCATCGAGGTGCGTGACGGCGATCTGGTGACGATCCCGTACGGCTACCACGGCCCCTGCGTCGCGGCGCCCGGGTACCCGATGTACTACCTGAACGTGATGGCCGGGCCGGCCGAGCAGCGCTCGCTGCTGTTCTGCGACGACCCGACCCACGGCTGGGTGCGCGACACCTGGCCGACCACCGCGCCCGACCCCCGCTGCCCGGTGACGTCCCACGACGGGCGTCTCGACGGGCGGCGCGCCGAGCCGGGCCGGATGTAACCCCTCGATCGCCGGATACCCCACGGGAGCTGACCCGCATGACCGAACGGCCCGAGATCTTCGAGACGGTGCGCCTGACGACGGCACAGGCGTTGGTGCGATGGATGATCGCCCAGCGCTCGGAGCTGCTGGACGGCACCGAAGCGCCCCTGTTCGCGGGGGTCTTCGGCATCTTCGGGCACGGCAACGTGCTCGGTCTCGGGACGGCGCTGCACGCCGCCGGTGATGCCCTGCCGACCTGGCGGGGCCAGAACGAGCAGGGCATGGCCCTGGCCGCGGTCGCCTACGCCCGGGCGACGGACCGCCGCCAGGTGATGGTCGCGACGTCCTCGGTGGGGCCCGGTGCGCTGAACATGGTGACCGCCGCGGGCCTGGCGATGGCGAACCGGTTGCCGCTGCTGCTGCTGCCCGGTGACACCTTCACCGGCCGCGGGCCGGACCCGGTGCTGCAGCAGGTGGAGCACTACGGCGACCCCGGGATGACCGCGAACGACGCCTTCCGGGCGGTGTCGCGGTACTTCGACCGGATCACCCGCCCCGAGCAGTTGCTCGCCACCCTGCCGCAGGTGGCCCGGGTGCTCACCGATCCCGCCGATTGTGGGCCGGTCGTCCTCGCCCTGCCGCAGGACACCCAGGCCGAGGAGTACGACTTCCCCGTCGCCATGTTCACCCGGCGCGTGCACCGGGTGCCCCGGCCGCGCCCCGACACCTGGACCCTCGGCGAGGCGGTGGAGATCCTGCGGGCGTCGACGCGGCCGCTGCTGGTCGCCGGCGGCGGGGTGCGCTATTCCGGCGCGGCCGAGCAGCTGCTCGAGTTCGCCACCGTGCACGGGGTGCCGATCGTGGAGACCCCGGCCGGGCGGACGATGGTCCCGCACGACCACCCGCTGCACGGCGGGGCGCTGGGCATCATCGGCGCCACGTGCGCCAACACCCTCGCCGGTGAGGCCGACGTCGTGCTCGCCGTCGGCACGCGGCTGCAGGACTTCACCACGGCGTCGTGGACGGTGTTCAACCCCGCCGCCCGGCTGGTGCACATCAACGCCTCCCGGTTCGACGCGGTGAAGCACTCGGCGCACGCCGTGGTGGGGGACGCCCGGGAGGCCCTGGTCGAGCTGAAGGGCCCGCTGGCCGGCTGGATGGTCGACCCGGCCTGGACGGCCCGGGCCGCGTCGGAGCGGGCGACCTGGGACGCGCACGTGGACACCCTGCGCAAGGGCGTCGCACCGGACGGGGCGCTGACCTATGCCCAGGTGCTCGGCGTGGTGAACGACGCCAGCACCTACGACGACTACGTGCTGGTCTCCTCGGGCGGCTACCCCGGTGAGATCCACGGCGGCTGGCGCACCGTGCCGGACGTGCCCGAGGACAAGGTGCCCGCCCACCCCGGCTCGGGCGCCACCATGGACCTGGAGTACGGATTCTCCTGCATGGGCTACGAGGTGGCCGGCCCGTGGGGCGCGTCGATGGCGCGGGCCATGACCCACCCCGACGGCGTGGTGACCACGCTGCTCGGCGACGGGTCCTACCTGATGCTCAACTCCGAGATCTACTCGGCGGCGTTCGCCGGGCACCCGTTCGTGATGGTGCTGTGCGACAACGGCGGCTACGCGGTGATCCACCGCCTGCAGACCAACCAGGGCGCGGCCGGGTTCAACAACCTGCTGGACGACGCCCGCGGGCCGGGCGCGGCCGCCAGGCTGCGGGTCGACTTCGCCGCGCACGCCCGCTCCCTGGGCGCGGCCGTGGAGGACGTCCCGGAGGGCTCGGGGGTGGAGGAACTGCGTGCCGCCTACCTGTGGGCCAAGGAGACGGCCCGGAGCACGCGCCGTCCGGCGGTCGTGGTCTGTCGCACCCACCCCTCGACCTGGACCGAGGCCGGTGCCTGGTGGGAGGTCGGCGTGCCCGCCTCGTTGTCGGGCCGGGAGTCCTACGTGGAGAACAAGGCCGCCCAACTGCGGTGGCTCGGCTGAGCCTGCGAGTGCCCTGACAGTCGTGGAGGGTTGATACACGCAGACGGTGCAGAACTCGCCTCGACCCCCGGAACCTCAGTTGTCCACAGGGGCTCGGCAGCGGGGCGGCTGGGCGGGGCAGGCTTGAGGTCATGCATGCGCGGCTGGCGTTGTCCGAGACGGCACTGGCGCTCGCCCGGAGTCAGAGCGGCGTGCTGTCCCGGCGGCAGTTGCACGAGTTGGGCGTCACCCGGCGCACCCAGGAGCGGTTGACCGGGGAGTGGCGACGCCTGGGGCGAGGGGTGTACCTGATCGGGCCTGCCGCCGGCGAGGTGCCGTGGGCGGCGCGGGTGTGGGCGGGCATCGTGCTCGGCGGCCCGCACGCCCGGGCCGGGCTGCGCACCGCGGCGGTCCTGGACGGGCTGGCCTCGCTGGAGGAGCCAGGAGGCCGGGCTGGGCGTGCGGACGAGATCGTGATCCTGGTCAGCGGGCGGGTCGGTCCGCATCCCGGCTATGCCTTCATCAGGGAGCGCCCCGGGGTGCGCCTGCCCTCCTCGGGCCGTGAGCCGCCACGCACCCGCATCGAGGACACCGTGGTGGACCTGTGTGCCGACGCCGACGAGGCCTCGGTGGTGATGTGGCTGACGCGGGCGTGTCAGCGTCGCCTCACGACCCCGAATCGCTTGCGCGAAAGGGTGGGTGCGCGCGCTGTGGCCCGCCGCCGAGGCCTGGTGCTGCAGATCTTGGACGATGTTGCGGCGGGGGCGACGAGCAATCTCGAGCAGCGTGCGCTGCATGAGGTCTTCCGCCCGCACGGCCTGCCCGCGGTGCGGCTGCAGCATCGCACCGGGTCGGGCAACCGCATCGCTGATGCGGCCTTCGTCGCCTACCGCGTCCTGATTGAGCTCGACGGCCGGGTGGGCCATGTCGAGGAGGGTGCCTTCCGTGACCGCACGCGCGACAACGTGCACACGCTCGACGGCTGGGCGACCCTGCGGTTCGGCTGGTTCGACATCACGGCCGCGCCCTGTGCCGCGGCGGCGCAGATCGGCCACCTGCTGACCGTGCGCGGATGGCCCGGGCCCTTCACGCCCTGCCCCCGCTGTCCGCCCGGGGTCGTGGCGGGTTGATACACGCAGACGGTGCAGAACCCTCCACTCCTTGGGCCGGCGACGGTTCAACGCGCCGGGGCTACTTCTTCTTGCCGTCGGGCAGGACGACGTTGAGCAGCATGCTCACGAAGGTGACGACCACGGCCGCGCCGATGGTGGACCAGAAGAACGGGCCGGCGTCGAAACCGATGCCCAGCGGTTCGGAGAGCCACTCGACCAGCTTGAGCATCAGGGCGTTCACGACGAAGGCGAACAGGCCCAGGGTGAGGATGTAGAACGGCAGCGAGAAGAGCTTCACCACCGGCTTGATGAACGCGTTGACGACGCCGAACAGGGCGCCGACCAGCAGCAGGGTGAGTGCCTGGTTCGACACGGTGCCCTCGGTCACCCCGACCTGGGGGACCACCAGCGTGGCCACCCAGATGGCCAGCGCATTCACCACGACCTTGATCGCGATCGACTTCATGGCGATATCGTCGCACGGCGCCGTGACGGCGCCTCCCGGCCGTGGTACGAACTCGGACATGACCATGTCTACCGAGCGCGCGCCCGACGTGGTCGTGATCGGCGCCGGGATCGTCGGAGCGGCCTGCGCGCTGGCCGCGGCCCGGGCCGGGCTGCAGGTGACCGTTGTCGACCGGGGAACGATCGCGGGCGGCACCAGCAGCGGCGGCGAGGGCAATCTGCTCGTCTCCGACAAGCCGGCCGGGCCCGAGCTCGACCTGGCGCTGCACTCCCTGGGCCACTGGGAGGAGCTGAGCGCCTACCTCGAGCAGCTCACCGGCCGTCCGGGCGGAGGCTTCGAGTTCGAGCACAAGGGCGGACTGATGGTCGCCGCCCGGGCCGAGACGCTTCCCGTGCTGGCCGCGCTCAGCCAGGGCCAGCGCGCCCGCGGGGTCGAGGCGCTGACCGTGGACGCCGACCGCCTGCACGACGTGGAGCCGCACCTGGCCGACGGTCTGGCCGGGGGGGTGCTCTACCCGCAGGACGGCCAGCTGCAGCCGATCCTGGCCACGGCCGCCATGCTCGCCGCGGCCCGCCACCACGGTGCCACCGTACGCACCAACACCGCGGTCACCGGCCTGCTCCGGGCCGGGGAGCGGGTGACGGGCGTCGTCCTGGACGGTTGGGAGTCGCTCGCGGCCTCGTGCGTGGTGAACGCCTCCGGGCCCTGGTCGGGCGCACTCGCGGCCCTGGCCGGGGTGCACCTGCCCGTGCTGCCGCGACGGGGCGTCGTCCTGGTCACCCAGCCGCTGCCGCCGCTGGTGCGGCGCAAGGTCTATGCCGCCGAGTACGTCTCCGACGTGGCCAGCGACCACCCGGGCCTGGAGTCGAGTGCGGTGGTCGAGGGAACGCCGTCCGGCACGATCCTGATCGGCGCCAGCCGGGAGCGGGTCGGGTTCGAGGACGCGATGCCGCTGCCCGTCGTCCGGCGCCTGGCCACTCAGGCGGTGACGCTGTTCCCGATCCTGGCCGCGGTGCGCCTGCTGCGCACCTACCGCGGATTCCGGCCGTACTGTCCCGACCACCTGCCGGTGATCGGGGAGGATCCGCGCGCTCCCGGTCTGGTGCACGCCTGCGGCCACGAGGGCGCGGGGATCGTGCTCGCCGCGGGCACCGGGCAACTGGTCGCCGAGGTGGTCACCGGGGGAACGCCGAGCGTCGATCTGCACCCGTTCCGGCCGGAGCGGTTCGAGGGGGAGGGCCATGAGTGAGACGTTCGGCTTCGACGGTCACGAGATCCCCTTCCGGCCGGGGCAGTCGATCGGCGCGGCCCTGTGGGTGGCGGGGGAACGGGCCCTGCGGACGACGCGCATCGCCTCCGCCCCACGCGGCCTCTTCTGCGGGATCGGGGTCTGCTTCGACTGCCTGGTGGTGATCGACGGCGTACCGGACCAGCGGGCCTGCGTGACCCCGGCCGCAGCCGGTCTGGAGGTGCGCACCCAGCACGGCGCGCAGGCCCCGCCGTCGCCCATCGCCCTGCGGCAGGTCGTCGGCGAACGGCTCCGGGCCGACGTGGTGGTGATCGGCGGCGGTCCGGCCGGGAT
>JBAPWU010000351.1:0-5555 GCA_049283855.1 Kineosporiaceae bacterium | reverse complement strand
GCCGGGACCGGGGTGGCCGGGTCGGAGCTACAGGCGGCCAGGGCTCCGGCGCCCAGGGCGGCGACGGCACCCGCCGAGATCACGCTGCGACGGCTGGGTTGGGACTGCTCGGGCACGGATCCTCCTGGGTGGGAGCACTCACTCAGGCAATACTGACACATCAGGAATGGGGGGCAAGTCCCCGCCGCGCGAGCAGGGGCTCGATCCGCGGCGGCCGGCCGCGCACGGCCTCGAACGCGGCCAGCGGATCCACCGAGCCGCCGCGGGAGAGGAGTCGGTCGGCGAAGCGCTCGCCGTTCTCCCGCCGCAGGCCGCCGTTCTCGGTGAACCACTCCACGGTGTCGGCGTCGAGCACCTCACTCCAGATGTAGCTGTAGTACCCCGCGCTGTAGCCGCCCGAGAAGATGTGGGCGAAGTAGGTCGAGCGGTAGCGCGGAGGGATCAGGTCGACGGCGACCCCGTTGCGCTGCAACGCATCCCGCTCGAATCCGGCCACGTCGTCCGGTCCGAGTGCGGCTGCCTCGGCGGGCGTGAGCCGGTGCCAGGCCAGGTCGAGCAGGGCCGCCGCGAGGTACTCGGTGGTGGAGAACCCCTCGCCGTAGGACCGCGCGGCGATGAGGGCGTCGACCACCTCCTGGGGGAGTCGTTCCCCGGTCTCGTGGTGCACCGCGTAGTTGGCCAGCACCTGGGGCCAGTAGGCCCACATCTCGTTGACCTGCGAGGGGAACTCGACGAAGTCGCGGGGCACGTTCGTGCCCGACAGCAGTGGGTAGCGGACGTCGGAGAGCAGCCCGTGCAGCACATGGCCGAACTCGTGGAATGCGGTGATCAGTTCGTCCAGGGTGAGCAGGGTCGGCTCGCCGTCCGGCGGGCGCGGGATGTTGAGGTTGATCACGACCACCGGCGCCTCGTCGAGCAGGTGCGACTGGTCGACGAAGGTGCTCATCCAGGCTCCGCCGCGCTTGGTGTCGCGGGTGTACCAGTCGGCCAGGAACAACCCGCGCGCGCCACCGTCCGCCGCCCGCACCTCGTAGACCTGCACATCGTCGTCGTAGCCGGCCAGGTCGGTGCGACGTTGGAAGGTCAGCCCGTACAGCGCCTCCGCGGCGTAGAAGATGCCGTCGGTGACCACCCGGCCCAGCTCGAAGTAGGGCCGCAACGCGGCCGTGTCCAGGCTGAACCTCTGCTCGCGGACCGTGCCGGCGTAGTAGGCCCAGTCCCACGGCTGCAGTGGCGCGCTCTCGCCGTCCGCCAGCAGGGCCGCCTCGAGCTCGGCGGCCTCCGCGAACGCGTTCGTGACCGCCGGCCCGACCAGGCCGCCGAGCATGGCGTCGACGGCCGGCAGGGTCCTGGCGGTCTCGTCCTCGATCACGTAGGAGGCGTGGTCGGTGTAGCCGAGCAGCCCTGCGCGCTCGGCCCGCAGGGCGACGATCCGGGTCAGGGTGGCCCGGGTGTCGTGCGCGTTGCCCCGTGCGCCGCGGGAGACCGAGGCGCGATGCAACCGTTCGCGCAACCCGCGATGGGTCAGCGACTCGAGTTCGGGCTGGCCGCTGGGCAGGCCGATGGTGAGGAGGTAGCCCTGCAGCCCCCGTCCCTTGGCCGCCTCGGCGGCGGCCGCGATCGCGCCGTCCCCCAGGCCGTCGAGTTCATCCCGGGTGGCCACGTGCACGGCGAGGTCGACGGTGTCGGCGAGCAGGTCGTTCTTGAAGGCGGTGGTGAGGCCTGCCAGCTCGGCGTTGATCGCGCGCAACCGCTCCTGCTGAGCGTCGTCCAGCCCGGCCCCGGCGCGCACGAAGTCCTTGTGATAGCGATCCAGCAGTCGTTGCTGCTCGCCCCCCGGCTCCAGGTCGCCGCTGTGGGAGTGCAGCGCATCGACGCGGGCGAACAGCCGGCTGTCCAGATAGATCGCGTCGGTGTGGGCGGCCAGGCGCGGCGCGACGTCCGTCTCGATCTCGTTCAGCTCGGCGGTGGCCGAGGAACTGGTCAGGTTGAAGAACACCTGGCCGACCCGGTGCAGCAGCCGCCCCGAGCGCTCGAGCGCCTCGAGTGTGTTCTCGACCGTGGCCGGCCCTGACGACGTCGCGATCGCCTCGATCTCGGCCCGCTGCTCGGCCATGCCGGCCTCGAAGGCGGGCAGATAGTGCTCGGTGCGGATCCGGGCGAAGGGAGGCAGTCCGAACGGCAGGTCGCTGGGCGCCGCGAACGGGTTGTCGGGCAGCAGCGAATCGGTAGGACCCGTCGTCATGGCGACACTCTAGGCTGCCTGCTGTGACCGACCTCGTCTATCCGCCGGTGATCACTGTGGCCCGCGGGGTGTTCGCCACCCTCGGCCTGCGCTTCACGATCGAGGGCGCCGAACACATCCCCCGCAGCGGCGGCGCGGTGATCGCGAGCAACCACGTCAGCTACCTCGACTTCACCTTCCTGGGCTACGGAGCGCTGCCGGCCAAGCGCTACATCCGGTTCATGGCCAAGGAGGCCGTGTTCCGGCACAGGATCTCCGGCCCGCTGATGCGCGGCATGAAGCACATCGCGGTGGACCGCTCGGCCGGGTCGGCGGCGTTCAAGCACGCCCTGGGGGCTCTGAAGAATGGCGAACTGGTCGGCGTCTTCCCGGAGGCCACGATCAGCCGGACGTTCATGCTCAAGGACTTCAAGCCCGGGGCCGTGCGGCTGGCCGCGGGGGCCGGGGTGCCACTGGTCCCGGCGATCGTGTGGGGTGGCCAGCGGATCTTCACCAAGGGTCGGCCGAAGGACTTCCGGGGCCGGGGCAAGGCGATCACCGTGGCCTTCGGAGAGCCCATCACGGTGCGCCGGGGCGGGGATCCGCAGGCCGCCACCGACGAGCTGATCGCGACCATGGCCGCCCTCCTCGATCGGGTGCAGCACACCTACCCGCAGACGCCGTCCGGGCCGGAGGACAGGTGGTGGCTGCCGGCCTCCCTCGGTGGGACCGCGCCCACGCCGGAGGAGGCCGCGGAACTGGACGCCGCTGACCGCGCCCGCCGGGAAGGGCGCGAGGACTGACCTGCCCTCGTGAACGAGTGGCGCCCTACTTCTCGTACCACTCGTCCTCGTCCATCGGCTCGAGGCTTGCTCCGCGCCCGCCGGTGCCGGGGAAGATCCGGCCGCGCCAGTTCACGTTGACCTTCTTCTGGGTCTTGACGTCGATCAGGATCACGTCGGTGCTGCCACGGCCGAAGAGCAGGTTCTGCAGGTGCCGGTAGGACCCGTCCGGGTTGGGGATCCGGCGGAGCAGTTCGACCGCCTGGTTCTGGCCGGCCGTCTCCAGCCGGAACGAGCCGTACCCGAGAAGCATGCCGATGACGGATCGCTTGTAGTTCATGTCGGTGAGTTTGGCCAGCGGAAGCATCGCGACGTTGCGGACGAAGACGCCGGTGACCGCGATTACCCGCTTGTTGGTGAAGAAGATGAGGTTGCGGTTCCACTCCCAGTACATGTAGGCGAGCCGCCCGATCAGGAAGAGCATCACCAGCACCAGGATGCTGCCGGCCCCTGCGAGGTCACCGGGCAGTTGGCTGATCATCAGGAAGCAGAGGAAGAGCCCGCCGGCGGTGGTCAGCACGGGCTCCAGCATCGACGACCAGTGGATCTGGCCGCCGAGGGCATCGGCGTTCATCTCCGGGTCGGAGAGGTAGCGCAGGAACTCTCCGGGAAGGTCCGAGCCCTTACGGACCTCCCACGGCCACATCTGCGGCAGGATCATGGCTGGTCAGCGGTTCAGGAGGGCGTCGAAGAAGGTGAAGATCGAGCGGACGGCTTCAGCGATGAAGAAGAAGGCCGCACGGACGTAGTCGGCGGCCGTCTGCGGGCTCACGATGATCGCGTAGACGGCGAACACGACGAGCAGGCCGATGAGAACGCTCTTGGGCTTGACTTTCATTGCACCTCCTCATCAGCAACTCGTCCCACCCGCGTATCCAACGGCTCAGCATGACCGGCCGTGCGGACGCCACGGTGGAGGCGCGCCGATGACTTTCTCATGCGTCTCACCCGTCACACCAGTCGCGCCGGGTGAGCCTTCCGGTCACGACTGTTTCCTTCTGTGTACTCACCGTACGTGCGTCGCTGCGGTCCGGAAAGCCCAGGGTTGATGCGGTCTGGTCAGACCACGCCGTACAGCCGGTCGCCGGCATCGCCGAGTCCGGGCACGATGTACCCCAGCTCGTTGAGCCGTTCGTCCACCCCGGCGACCACGATCTTCACCGGAGCCTGCGCACCGAAGGCCCGCTCGACCGCGGCGATCCCCTCGGGGGCCGCGAGCAGGCAGATGGCGGTGACGTCGTCCGCCCCGCGCTCGAACGCGAACGTGATCGCCGCGGTGAGGGTGCCCCCGGTGGCGAGCATGGGATCGAGCATGTAGACCTGCCGCCCGGACAGATCCTCCGGCAGCCGGGTGGCGTAGGTGGTGGCCTGCAGGGTCTCCTCGTCGCGGACCATGCCCAGGAATCCGACCTCGGCGGTCGGCAGCAGCCGGGTCATCCCGTCGAGCATGCCCAGGCCGGCCCGCAGGATGGGGACCACGAGCGGGCGTGGGTGGGTCAGGTGGACGCCGCGGGCCGGGGCCACCGGCGTGCGGATCAGGTGCGGCTCCACCCGCACGTCCCGGGTGGCCTCGTAGGCGAGCAGGGTGACCAGTTCGTCGGCCAGCCGACGGAAGGTGGGCGAGTCGGTCGACATGTCGCGCAGGAGTGTGAGCTTGTGCGCGACCAGCGGATGGTCCACCACGTGCAGTTGCATGCTCGGAACCTACCCTCACCTATTCGCCGTGAGCCATGGTCAATGCCACGATGGGTCCCGTGGCGTACTTCACCGCAGTCATCGCCCGGTCAGGGGCGACATGGAAGGCCCGTGACGTCGAGGTCGACGAGACGGCCGGTCTCGACGACCTCACGGATGCGTTGAGGGGGGTCGCGATCGGCGACGAACCCGTTCTGGCCGTGGTCGAGCACGAGGACGAGTGGTTCGCGATCATCCGGGTCGACGGTGACGACGAGCCTCGGCTGTTCGTCTCCGACCTGTTCGCGGCCTCGCGGAGCTCGTATGCGGAGCTGCTCGCTCCGGCCGCCGACGTCGACACCGACGAGGACGACGAGGAGTCCGTGGGCTCATCCTCGGCCTCCGAGCCGGCCTCCGAGGAGGACTCGGATGCGGACGACGAACCGAGCCCGCCCGCGGAGGTGGAGATCACGGTCGATGCCTGGGCCGGGGAGACCGACCTGCTCGAGGATCTCGGGGTGAGCGGCAAGCGGCTGCGCGCCCTGGTCGAGCAGAACGGCGAGGATCCCGGCGCCGTGCTCGGCGAGGTGGGCGAGGCCGTGGGGTTCGCCGACCTGCTCGAGGCCCTGCGCTGACGCTTCCGGTGTCCGCCGCGGACGATGCGGCGATGGTCTCGGCGTTGGCCGAGGCCCGGCTGGCGTCGGCCACGGGCGATGTGCCGGTGGGCGCGGTGGTGCTCGGCCCGGACGGCGTGGAGCTGGCCCGCGGACGCAACGCCCGCGAGGCGCTCGGTGATCCGACGGCGCATGCCGAGG